>AXYY01000050.1 GCA_000485475.1 Candidatus Ancillula trichonymphae ImTpAt | reverse complement strand
AACGAGCAAAACCAAAAACGGCACAAAAAACGCAGTCGCCAAATAGACCGGAGTTTTGGGCAAAATTCCTTTGGTCATCTTGTAGACTTCCGTCATCTGCCTCAAAACATTACGCTTCTTCGTTGGTTTTTTGTCATCTTTTGTCATCAAACACCTCTACACTAAACACGTCTAACCGAACACCTCAGCAATACTACTTAATCGCATAAATCAACAGCCTCCATTATACCACATGTGTTAAACAATTGCAAATTATTTATTAGTTGCTGCAACCCACTCATCAAGTTTACTCTTGGCCTTCCCCTGCAGTATGACACTCTTGGCAAGTTCGTATGCGAACTCGAACTGTTTAGTCAGGTGCAAAAATGGACTAGTAGAATCTTTAAGTTCGTCTGGTACTAGTGTAGCATCTGCGACAATTCCAGCAGCTGCATTAAGGACTACCGTCTGAAAAACTGCGCGTTCCTGCTTCGTGTCTGCAGACGAGGAGCCCGCACCATCAAAAACTGCGCGTGCAACTTGTGCGTTATATTCAGGTGTTCCACCAGCAAGGTCGCTGATTTTAATAGGCTCGAGCCCAATACTATCTTGTAGACTCGCAGGGTTAAACGAAGTTGCCTCAATTGTGCCGCATCCTTCCACCTGACGAATCTCGTAGAGTGTGCCATGCGCTGTTGCCGCCAGTTCATCAAGTCCTCTGCCTAGTTCGTCCTTGCCCTGAAAGACGAACCCCTCAGAACCGCGCTTGGCGAAAACTTCTGATAGTAGTCCCGCGAATCTGTCATCAGCAACTCCAATAACAACCGTATCTGGTTGTGCAGGATTAGTCAGCGGTCCCAGCAAGTTGAAAATAGTTTGAATTTCTAGTTCTTTTCGAACGGGTGCTGCATATTTCATGGCCGGATGAAAAACTTGCGCAAATGCGAACGAGATGCCCGCATCTTCAACTACTCGAGCAACTTCTTCAGGAGTTAACTCCAAATTCACCCCAAGTTTTGCGAGCACATCTGCAGAACCAGAACTGGACGTCATCGCGCGGTTTCCATGTTTCAGGACTTTAATTCCAGTAGCCGCAATCACAACAGACGCCATTGAGGAGATGTTTACTGATTTCGCATGATCTCCACCAGTTCCAACGATATCAAGCACTTTCCCACGCACCTGAAAGCGGTGCGAATGTTCCAGCATAGTTTCTGAAAACGCCAGTAGTTCATCAACTGTCTCACCTTTTGCAGCCAGTAAACTTATCGCCGCAGCTAACTTCGCATCAGTTGCGTTCCCGAGCATGATTTCGTTCATCAACCACGCAGCACTAGCGTAGTCCAAATCTTGCTGTGATACAAGTTTGCCTAGAATTTCAGCCCAGTCCGTCACTTCTCCCCCAATTTTTCTAGTAGTAGACCCAACGCGAGTATAATCTTCTTCAAGTCCCCCAGGTGTACGGATTTGTTGTCCGAATGCGCGCGAGAATCTGGATCTTCAACGCCAACGAGTAGAACATCCGCACCTTTAAAAGTCTTCTTCAAATCTGCCACAAACGGAATTGAACCACCCATGCCCGCATAAACAACTTCCTCGCCGAATGCTTGTTCTAGCGCGTCCTTCAGTACGCAAGTTGCGTCAGTTTGCGTGTCCGCAATGAATGACGGTCCACTTTCTAGCACCTCGTATGTGAACTTCGCTCCAAAGGGCACATTTTTTGACAAGTGGTCGCACAACACTTGAGCCGCCTGAGCCGAATCTTGACCAGGAGCAACCCGCAAACTCAGGCGTGCCCTTGCTGAAGCTGCAAAAACATTACTTGCACTTTTCGTTTCAGTTGCATCAAATTCTATAACCGTAACTGATGGCTTATTCCAAATTCTACCAGAAATCGTGCCACTACCAGTTAGTGCGGCCCCTTCAAGCAAACTTGAGTCCTTCGCAAACTGCTCAAATGTGTAATCAACAGTTGGTTCCGGTAGTTCATTTCCTTGCGCACCAAGTAAACCTTCCACAATAACATTGCCCTGATTGTCCCAAACACTAGAAATTGTGCGCATTAGTAACGAATTTGCATCAATTATCGGACCAGATGACATACCAGAATGAATTGTATACTCAAACACTCCAAGTTCAACATCAATAGTAACGATTCCGCGAAGAGTCGTTGTGATTGCGGGAGCCCCGACTGCCCAGTTTCCAGAACTTGCAACAACGATTACGTTTGCAGATAACTCATTCTGGCACTTTTTTATGAAGTTCGAAAATGACGGGGACCCGCATTCTTCTTCACCCTCAATGAAAATCTTCAAGTTCACAGGCAGTTGAACATTCAGCGCACGGTAAAGTTCAACAACCCCCAAATGCGCGACTAGACCGGCACCATCATCAGCCGCACCGCGTCCAAAAAGTCGAGGCCCACTCGGTGACTCAATGTGCGTGGGCTCAAATGGATCTGTCTCCCAATTCTCAGGGTGCTGGTGCTGCACAACAGGCTGGACATCGTGGTGTGCATATAGTAAAACTGTCGGTTTCGACTCATCAAGTTCTCCGCTGCTCTTGGCGTCCAGCACTCCAATAACTGCGGGATTTCCAGGCCTTGAACTGCCAGAATTCTCATCTACAACATCCGCACCTACTACTTTGTTTTCAACTCCAAGTTCAGTCAGCAGTTTTGATACAACTTCCGTGCTTTTCACGATATTGGCAAACTTAGGCGATTCTCGTGTAACTCCAACTGAAACAGAAGGAATACGAATCAACTCCTCCAAATTTGCTACAGCATCCTCGTAAACACTTTGGAAAACCGCTTCAAAATCTTGTGTATCTCTTATACTCATGGTCTGCATTATAGCATACAAAACTACCAGATGCACAAACTTGTGATATAATGCAAGAGTGGATGTTTATGCACTTGTGTTGGCTGGAGGAACTGGTCTGCGATTTTCTGCTCGATCTTATGAGGGTGGTCACCAGGATGTACAAATTTACACAACAGTTGGCACCAAACTGGACAAAGTCATTCCCAAGCAACTGCAGATGCTGGACAGTTGTAGCGTACTTGAACAAACAGTTGATGCATTTGGATCGTCGGAACAAGTTGATTACATAGTTGTAGTTATGCATAAAGAGTGGATTAGTCAAGCCAATAACCACCTGCGAAGAAACTCAAGTAGCAAAGTTGTTGATGTTATAGAGGGTGGTTGTACGCGAACACAATCTAGCATACTCGGTGTGAAGTTCGTGCGAAAACTAGCGAAAAGTAATGCAAAAGTGCTCATACATGACGCTGTTCGCCCATTTGTGCCGCAGACTCTAATTGCTGAAATTGTGCACGAACTAGACGAATTCGATGCAGTTTTGCCGGTGATTCCAGTCACGCAGTCCATAATTCAACTTGATGAAAATGTGGATTTTGTTTACTGCGAGCGCGATAAATATCAACTAGTCCAAACTCCACAGGGGTTTAAACTTGACTCGATTTTAGCAGCCTACGATTTATTCGAACAAGCAGATGATAACTTCAAGCCAACTGATGACATGTCTGTGCTTGTGCGCTATTTGGCAACTGCACGCACAAAACTGGTTGAAGGTAGTCCGCAAAACAAGAAGATTACATATCCTAGTGACTTGCACCGCTGATTGCAGGTGTTTTGCATTCTACGAGTACAACCTTTCTAGCAGAATTGATCGTTCACGCAGATAAACATCAAATTCCATCGCATCTGGACTCACCTGAAGAGCAATCGAATTGTAACCACGCAGAAACAATCCATCAAGCGATTTCAGTCTGGAAAGTGCAACATACCCCATGCCCATTTCAAATGCGCGAGTCAAGTCAATATACGCACTATCAAGTGTCAAGCCCTGAGACTTGTGAATAGTTATCGCCCACGCTAGTTGTAGTGGAACTTGCCCAATTGATGCAACTACTCGCTCTTGTTCAGAAAGAGTCCAACTACTAGGAGCAAATACAACTCTGCGCCCGCTCAAGAGCTCAACTTCAGGAAATGCAATTCCAGTATCTTTGTCTTTCTCAAAATCAACCACAATTCCGCGCGAACCGTTGACGAAATGACCTTCAGGATCATTCTTGAGCGCAATAACTAGTGCACCCTTTTTCAGCTCCAACTTCTCGCTTGCCAAACAATTTCTCTTCAAGCTTTCAACTATCCACTTATCACCACAACTAGTCATCGTATAACTAGACTTACGAGTCTCAAGTTCCTCAAGTTTCGTGCGGTTGTATCCACTCACGTTTATATTGCGCGTGTACAGGTGTGTAATGTCATCATTTAGTGCAACTGGCTGTATGCGAGAATCTAGTAGAGATTTATGCAACTTGGTGAGTGTTCCAGAGCGCAAATTCTCCAGAATTTGCACAAACTCATCATCTGCTTGCCTGTACTGCTCGGTCAAGTAGCAAACTGCCAAGTCAAGTTCCTCCCAAGATCTAGAACTTGACACAAACTGCGCCGCTGCTGCTGCGGATGCTGAAATTGGCGGCAACTGGAAGAAGTCTCCGCACAAAACTACCTGAACTCCGCCGAACGGTAGATTCTTCCTGCGTACTTTTCTGAAGATTTGGTCAATAAGTTCGAATTGAGTGCACTGGAGCATTGAGATCTCATCAAGCACAAGCACATCAATTGTACGGATTTGAGGTGCCTTAAACTTCTTGAACGCCCACCTGTCGAAGAAATCCTCTGGCAGCTCGTTCAGAATTCCTAGACCTGAAAATGCATGAATAGTTTGTCCACCAATATGCGTTGCTGCAATACCTGTGCTCGCAGTTACTCCAACGCGCTTTCCTGCAGCTTGCGCCTCCACCACAAACTTGTTCAGCGTGTGCGTCTTTCCAGAACCCGCAGGCCCTGTGAGAAAGGCATTTCTACCTTCAAGTAGTATCTTCAGGGCAGTGGATTGTTTCATGGGCCCTAGTATGACTGTGGTCAAAACTCATCGAGATGTATGCACAAGCTAGAAGTGTAAAAATGTAGGCCTGCAAAACTGCAACAAGTACTTCGAACAATAGCATGAATGCAGCAAAAGCAAGAGTTACCGCTCCTAATGGCTTCATCGCTGGAATTGCAAAAAACACAAAAAACTGGGTTGCTGCATAGCAGAGCCCAAGCAAAATATGTCCAGACATCATGTTAGTAAAAAGTCGAATAGCAAGTGATGCGGGTCGTATCACCAACAACTGCGCAAGTTCAATGACCGAATAGATTGCATACACATACGGTGGCAAACCAGGTGGAAATAACTCGCTCTTGACAAATGCGAGCAGTCCCTTAAATCCACCGCCATGCGAGTGAATGCCTTCTCGCCAGTAGGCAAAGAACACCCAGAGTGCGAACGCTAGTGGAATTCCAATTCCTGCGGACGCAGCCAAGTTCAACCCCGGAATTGTGCCGGTTATATTCAGGAAGAATATGGAAAAAAATAGTGTCGCAGCCATCTTGTAGTAGCGTTTACCCGCATTTTGCCCCAAGTTGTCATATACAAGTTGTTTGATGAATCCAAGCACCATTTCAACTGCACTCTGTGGCTTAGTCGGCAGCAGCACGCCATCAGTTGCTCGTTTATGCGCGTGCCTGACCGTAATGCAGAAGAATATAACCACAAGTGCAACGACAGCAAAGCGTATCAAGTCCAGACGGTTTAACTCAAACCAAGTCCCCTTGAACAAGAACGGTTCAGGTAAGAAGTCATCAATTGATGGTGGACCAAAACCGCCAGTTGCATAAAAACCCATGATGACATTGTAGCACAATTGCACGCACTTTTCAACTTAGACTGCGCTGCGACGAACCACCGCATTTTATGCAACACATTATCTACAAGTCTTGTTCGGCTAGTTCTTTATATTTCTTGGGGATTATGCGGGTCATCCTAGTTGTAGTTTCGCCCCAGTTGTTGTTCAGCAAATCTTTGGCAAAGTGCGAATTGGTGCACTCAACGTAATCTTCAAATATATGCTGGAGCTTGAGTTGCTGGGCACCTGAAAGTTCTGCTAGCGGTTGAAAAACCAGCAACTCCTGAGTGCGCGCCTCTTCGTTTATCAACTGCATGTCCAAGTCCAGCACATACGCAACTCCACCCAGAAATCCTGCACCTACGTTTTTCCCAGTGCGTCCGAGAATTACAGCAGTTCCGCCAGTCATGTACTCCAACGCGTGGTCACCAGCACCTTCGCACACAAAAAGTGCACCAGAATTTCGAACTGCAAACCGCTCGCCAACTAGCCCCTGAAAATACGCAACGCCGGAAGTCGCACCGAACCCCAGTACATTTCCTGCAACGACATTTTGGTGCGGATCAAAACTTGTTGTCGCATTGACTCGAATCACCAGTTTTCCGCCGCTCAAGCCCTTTGCTGCGTAGTCATTAGTTTCTCCCAGTAGTTTAATTGTCACCCCATTTGGCAAAAACGCGCCCAAACTTTGACCTGCAACACCCTCAAGTTCAAAGGTTAGTGCGTCATCTGGTAAAATTCCGGAACTCGAAGGTGATGAATTGTATCTTTTGGTGATTTCGTATCCGATCAACGCACCAAAACTGCGGTCGATATTGCGAATTCTCGCAGTAATGGTTTGCGCCGTAGATTTCAGGTTCTCAAGATCAATCTTGGGTAAAAGTGCATGATCAAGCGAATCTTCAAGCGCGTGCTTCTGCTCCTTTGCCTTGGTCAGGCTCGCATCCTTACGCAAGTTGTTCGTTGGAGTCTCGAAAATCGGAGTCAGATCCAGTTGATTCGCTTTAAAATTATCAACAACTGTCCGCTTGTCTAGTATTTGACTACGCCCAATTATTTCATCAAACGTCCGAAAACCTAGACTTGCGAGTATTTCACGAACTTGCCGAGCCACGAACGTGAAGTAATTTACAACGTGTTGACTTTTGCCGTGGAAATTCTTGCGCAAGTCCTCATCTTGAGTTGCAACACCAACAGGACAAGTATTTTTATTGCACACGCGCATCATAATGCAGCCCATAACAACTAGCGGCGCAGTCGCAAATCCGAACTCTTCAGCGCCCAAAAGTGCTGCAATTATAACATCGCGTCCAGTTTTCAGCTGCCCGTCACACTGTAGAGTTACGCGATCACGCAGGTCGTTTTGAACCAACGTCTGCTGAGTTTCTGCAAGTCCAATTTCCCACACAGTACCCGCATGCTTAATCGAGCTGAGAGGTGCGGCACCAGTTCCGCCGTCGTGTCCAGAAATCAAAATAACATCTGCGTGCGTCTTAGCGACACCTGCGGCAATTGTTCCAACACCATATTCAGCCGCCAACTTGACATGTATGCGCGCGCGAGGATTCGCCATCTTCAAGTCATGGATGAGCTGCGTAAGATCTTCAATTGAGTAAATGTCGTGGTGCGGAGGTGGCGAGACTAGATCAATTCCGGGCGTTGAGTGACGAACCCGCGCAATCCACGGATACACCTTTTGTCCAGGCAAGTGACCGCCCTCACCAGGTTTCGCACCTTGAGCAAGTTTAATCTGTATATCAGTTGCGGACACCAAGTACTCCGAAGTAACACCAAAACGCGCAGATGCAACTTGTTTAATCTTCGAGCGCCGATTCTCCGAGTAGATACGGTCAACCTCTTCACCACCTTCACCTGAATTTGATCGTGCACCAATTGAGTTCATCGCAACCGCTAAAGTTTCATGCGCCTCACCTGAAATAGAACCGTAACTCATTGCACCAGTTGAAAACCGCTTTAGTATTGATTCAACGCTCTCAACTTCGCTCAAGTCTAGTGTTTTGCGCTCAAGTTCAGGTGCGAGCCGTAGTCGAAAAAGTGAACGAACTGTCATTATGCGCCCAGAAACTGCATCAACTCGATCGCTAAACTTTTTGAACAACTTATAGCCATCATCGCCACCAGTTGAAGTACTTTGCTGCAAGAAAAATATACTTTCTGGGTCAAAAAGGTGCTCTTCACCTACTCTACGCCACTTGTATTCACCGCCGGTGTCGAGTTGTGCGCCTGCAGAAGTCAAGACATTCGGATAACCTGCAAGATGCCGTTTTAGAACTTCTGCCGTAATTGTGTCTAGTCCAATGCCGCCCAGCACAGAAGTCGTTCCAGTAAAATATTTGTCAACCAACTCCTTTGACAGTCCAACTGCTCCGAAAACTTGCGCACCTCGGTAACTCATAATAGTTGAAATGCCCATCTTCGACATAATTTTAAGAACACCGTTTCCTAGTGCGAAGATTAAATTCTGCGTTGCAGTTTTCGCATCAACCTCCAAGAAACTAGACCTCGCCAAGTTCTCCACAGTTTCCATTGCTAGATACGGATTCACAGCAGCAGCTCC
This sequence comes from Candidatus Ancillula trichonymphae ImTpAt, assembly GCA_000485475.1. Lineage (GTDB taxonomy): Bacteria > Actinomycetota > Actinomycetes > Actinomycetales > Bifidobacteriaceae > Ancillula > Ancillula trichonymphae. The sequence continues at coordinate 5,128 of AXYY01000050.1, read as the reverse complement.
ATACGCGATGAGTAGTGCAACATGATGAGTTTCGCGAACATCACCAGCCTCAACCACCATGGAAATCTTGGTCCTGGTTTGTTTGCGCAGAAGATGATGTTGAACTGCTGCAGTTAGCAGAAGTGACGGAATTGGCGCCCAATCTCTATTAGAATCACGATCGGACAAGATTATGAAGTTGCTGCCATTGTCAATTGCTGCATCAACCTCGCTGAAGATTTCCTCCAGGCGCTCTTCAATTGGGTTTTTACTACTGTCTGCCGCATCTGCAACCGCAAAAAGTCCTTTTATAACGACGCCCTTAAAATACTTGCCAACTTTTTTATCTCGCTCAATTCGCTGTATTTTAGCAAACTCATCGTTGTTGATAACCGGAAAGGGCAGTAGTAATTTCATCGCATGATCCTGAATATCTTCCAGTATGTTGGGCTCAGGACCAATTGCAGATGCAAGTGAAGTGACAATTTTCTCGCGGATAGAGTCCAGAGGCGGATTAGTAACTTGCGCAAAATCCTGCGAGAAGTAGTCGAAAAGCAGGCGCGGTCGCTTGGATAAAACAGCTAGCGGAGTGTCTGTGCCCATTGCTCCAAGCGGTTCTTTTCCAGTGTTCGCCATTGGGGTCAGGATTAACTTAATATCTTCCTCAGTGTAACCAAATGCTCGTTGTCTTCTGTGTACGGACGCCGCAGGAAACATGATGTGCTCTCGGTGCGGCAAATCATTAAGCTTGACCGAATTTTCATCTAGCCACTTCCTGTATGGATGCAACTCAGCAAGTTCTTGTTTGATGACATCATTTTCAACAATGCAACCGCGTTTTGTGTCAACTAAAAGCATAACTCCTGGCTCCAGCCTACCCTTTTTGACAACTTTCTGCGCATCAGCGTTCAGCACTCCAGCTTCACTTGCCATGACAACCAACTCATCAGTAACCATATATCTTCCAGGTCTAAGTCCATTACGGTCTAATAGAGTACCGATAAGTTCACCATCAGTAAACGAAAGAGCAACTGGACCATCCCACGTCTCGATAAGTGTAGAGTTGTACTCGTAGAATGCCTTAAGTGCATCATTTTTACCACTCTCCCAGTTCTCGAACGCTTCAGGAATCATCATAAGAACTGAATGCGGCAAACTACGCCCCGAAAGATGTAGAAGTTCGAGCACCTCATCAAATGAACCAGAGTCGGACGCTCCTGGTGTTAAAATCGGCAGCAGATCCTTAAAACTACCACCTTTACGTCCCCTGAGCATACTTGTGTCCAGCAAACCTTCGCGCGCAGAAAACCAGTTGCGGTTCCCACGAATTGTGTTGATTTCGCCGTTGTGTGCGATATTACGAAGTGGCTGTGCAAGTTCCCAACTAGGAAACGTGTTCGTTGAGAAACGCGAATGGACTAACGCAATCTTGGCAGCAAATGCGTCATCAGACAAGTCCAAGAAAAACCGCTGGAGTTGTTTCGTCGTCAACATGCCCTTATAAGTGATGGTCCTCGAAGAAAGGCTCGCAAAATACAGACTAGTTGTTTTTCTAGCGATATTCCGCACGCGGTAAGCAATCCGGTCCAGTTCAATGTCCGCCAAGTCCTCCAACTCATTCACAAGCACAACCTGGCTGAAATTCGGGCGACTGTTCTTCGCCGTGGGGCCCAAAGCGCTGTCATCAAACGGGACTTCGCGCCAACCAAGAACTTTCAGCCCCTCACTTGCTGCGATCTTCTCAAAATCCGCACGCTGCTTATTGGCAAGTTTACGCACCCGACTAGTGAATGCGATTCCAGTTGCATATTTCCCCTGTTTGGGCAACTTAACACCAAATTTAGCAAACTCCTTGCGCACGAACTTGTCTGGAGTCGAGGTCAGTATCCCGGCACCATCACCTGAATTTTCCTCCGCACCAACCGCACCCCTATGGTCAAGATTAAGTAAAACCTCAAGTCCAGCTTCAACAACTGCGCGCGAAGGCCGACGCTTTAAGGTCGCAACAAAACCCAGACCGCAAGCATCATGCCCACGTTCCGCATTACACAACCCCTTCCGTACAGTTCTTTCATGTACACTTGACGAAACTTTTATCATCCGTTCTTTAGTCATCGAAGCGTATTATACCACAACATATCACGAGGTGAGTAGAATTTGCAGCACACTTTTTTGCGTACGCACCCGAATTTTTTCTGTCTTACACACAAACTTTACATGTTCTTAAAAAGGTCCTACGTTTAAGTTGGCAAATTCTCAAAAGTATGGTCTAATTGGCATTAGGTTGACTACATTTCGTAGCTGATTTGTAAATTATAGTTCAATTTTCGGCAGAAGGAGGTTGATTGTGGTAAGAAAAGAAGAGCGAAATGTACTGGGCAAACGACTTGCGTTCGCTTTAGTGTCCATCTTGACGTGACGGTCGTGTCCGGTAGTTTTGGTTTTCCGCGCGCAGATGCGTTAACCATTCCAAACGAGCAGGTCAAGCGGGCGAAAATTGTTCATAGTTTCACAAAAGACCTCAAACCTCAAAGGTTATCTACATGGGATTTTTCTGGTCAACCTAGCAACCACAAGAACGGCGGAGGCGGTGGAGCATATTTTACAATAACGCGGAATCCGATAATCTCTGACAAGTTATACATCAATGCTGAAGATGGCGAGAACTTAAAAACCAAAGATGATGTTGAGGAGTTCGTTAACGGACGCCATGATGGAAGGTTCTTCTCAGAGGTTTACCACACTGATGAAGTGACTAGTCGAACAGTAGTTGTTGGAATTGAAGATTTTGATTTGGGTTCTGATAACGTTATTCATGCTGAGAAAATAATCAATAGTGTTCAGGTTAAATTACAGTAGACTTTCACTGGAAATAATGAACATCAACACCACCCGTGTACTCACGTGGGTGGTGTTTTTTATTCTACTCCTGAACTGATCTGTTGTTTTAGAACTTCATCAAACTTTACCAGCGGAGGATACGAGATTCGAACTCGTGAAGGCATAGACCCAACCGCCTTTCCAAGACGGCGCCATAGACCACTAGGCGAATCCTCCTGAAAACTACCAGCGGTAGTGCGCAAACGCCTTATTCGCCTCAGCCATTTTGTGCGTGTCCTCACGCTTCTTGACTGCAGCACCGAGTCCATTACTCGCATCAAGAATCTCATTCATCAAGCGTTGCGTCATGGTCTTCTCACGACGAACACGTGAATAGTCCGTGAGCCAGCGAAGTGAAAGTGTATTTGCACGAGCCTGCTTAACCTCAACTGGAACCTGATAAGTCGCACCACCAACGCGACGGCTGCGAACTTCAACAGTTGGACGAATGTTGTCAAGTGCCCGTTTGAGTACAATTACAGGATCTTGCCCATCTGCTTTTAGCACAACGCCCTCAAGTGCACCGTAGACAATCGCCTCGGCAATGGACTTCTTGCCACTCTTCAAGATTTTGTTCACTAGTTGGGTGACAACAACTGAACCGTACACCGGATCAGCAATAATCCTACGCTTCTGAACTGGACCTTTTCTAGGCATTACTTGTAACCACCCCCCCCCTTGGGCTTTTTCGCTCCATACTTCGAGCGCCCCTGATTGCGGTCTTTAACCCCTTGCGCGTCGAGTGAACCTCGAACGATATGATAACGAACACCTGGTAAATCTTTTACACGACCACCACGAACGAGCACAATTGAGTGCTCCTGCAAGTTATGACCTTCACCTGGAATGTATGCAGTCACCTCAATACCACTTGATAAACGAACACGCGCAACTTTACGAAGTGCAGAATTCGGTTTTTTAGGTGTTGCTGTATACACACGCGTACACACACCGCGACGCTGCGGACAGGATTTGAGTGCAGCAACCTTTGAGCGTCCCACTTTTGAAGTACGTCCTTTACGCACTAACTGTTGTATAGTTGGCATTTAGAATTCTCCTTATAATCAATATGTAACAAACCACCAGGTTACATTATACACTACTTTTTGTAGTTTGTTAAATCAATTCGGTGACTTTTTGTAACTTTTTACCAAATCCAAGTAAACGCCATTGGTCCAGCCAAACCCATCTTGCCATCTTGCCATCTTGCACCGGATACTCACCCAGAGGCAGTTTTCTCAGGGTTTTGTACATTGTACTTCTCGAAAATTTTTCCAGTTGAAGTGTATACATCTTCACAAGTTTTAACCCACCTCTTGGCAACTAAATCTGTGAGCGCATCAAACTTGTAGTTTTGGAGTGCTCTAATCGCAATCAACTGCAGAGGCGCCCACCCCCCCATTTGGTGCATTCCACTGCTACCCAGAAAAAACTGTGGTTGTCATCAAACCACCAGTTTTTAAGTAACTTGTCCTCAAGAAACTTAGCAACGCGTGCGGCTCTTTCAGGGCTCGCAATATTCACGAACAGCGGAAAAACCGTTGCAAGCGTTGTGCGCGTTGACAACTTGTCCTGCACAAAATTGAAGTCCGTATGTATTCCTGCGCTCTCATCCCACAGCACCTCATTTATCAACTCTGTGCGCACACGTGCTCGTTGCGCAAAGTCATCAACACCGTTTTGTCCAAGAAAATCTTCCGCCGCATACAATAAACAGTTCAAATCTACCGCAAATAGATACTAGTGTGTATACTGTGCTCAAGTCATCTTCAACTTCTAGCCATTTTGAAGAAAAATCCCAACCAGATTCTGCGGCAGCTCTAAGATGTTTGAACAACTCAGGTTTTCTATCATCATGAATTGCTAAACTTGTTATAATATCCGGTGTGGGATTCTGCGCGCGGAGCTTTCCGAGAGCTCGAGTAGTATGCGAGTTGTTGTGAAGAATTACTCTTCTGGCGCATTGCGTACCACCAATTCAACTCCTGTTTAAGATGCGGAAGTAGTTCGCGCACAACTTCAGCTTTGTTCAATTTTAGCATGAGCGCGAAAACTGGTGGCTGCGAGCGGTCCACCAAGTAATACAGGCGGTTCGCATTTGAAATAAAGCCCAGTTTTTCAACCTCCCAAGCCATATTGCGCGTCAACTTCTTCCATCTGAACGTGCTCGCCAAGTGCTTTCAGTCCAAGTGCGGTAATATAAAGTAGGAGTCCCAATAATACATCTCCTCAAATCTTTCACCAGCTTTAATATATGATGAGTGCGGCA
>AXYY01000049.1 GCA_000485475.1 Candidatus Ancillula trichonymphae ImTpAt | reverse complement strand
TCTATAATGCCGATAAAGAATGGAAAGACGCATACAATATTCCCGATATTAATTGACCCTCCCATACATAGTATTCCCTGTCATGGAACACTATTTTCCAGACATACTATTTATCTAAGCGAGGTTAGAGTGATACGAAAAGGAAGATTCAATGAAGATCCTAAAAGGTGAGAAAGTGCTGCTAGGCCCATCAACATTTGCCGCAATCGATCAGTTACCACTTGATTGCCTTACAGCTACTGGCTGCGAAATTGTCGATAATCCATACAAGCGTAAGTTAACAAAACCAGAATTGATTGATCTTTTGAGCAAAGGCATAACCGGTGTTATTGCAGGCTTAGAACCATTTGATCGTGAAGTTTTGGAAAGGTCTAAGCTCAAAGTGATTTCCAGATGTGGCTCTGGGTTGTCCAACGTGGATCTTACGGCAGCGAAAGAGCTTGACATCGCGGTTTGTTTCACACCGGATGGTCCAACCTCTGCGGTGGCGGAGTTAACCATAGGCGCTATGTTGGGATTGCTCCGTATGATCCCACTAATGGATAAGGATCTGCACCAAGGCAATTGGGCAAAGCAAATTGGTATGCAGCTCGAGCAAAAAACCGTTGCTGTCATCGGTTGGGGACGCATAGGAAAAAAAGTTGCTTCTCTGCTTGCTCCATTTAAAGTGAGGTTACTAGCTGTAGATCCTTTTATTCATGATACATCTGATGAAAACCAAATAGTATCGCTGGATGAGGCCTTGTCTCGGGCTGATATCATTACTGTTCACGCTAGTGGTGAGGATTGCATTATAGGTGAACAGGAGTTTGGATTGATGAAAACGGGAGCTTACCTGTTAAACGCCGCCAGAGGTGGATTGATTGATGAGGTTGCATTATTCAGCGCTATCAAAGAAGGTAAGATTCGAGGGGCTTGGCTGGATACTTTTGACCAGGAACCTTATTCTGGCCAATTAACCGAGTTACCGCAAGTCATTCTGACGCCGCATGTCGGTTCATACACTGTAGAATGTCGGAAAAGTATGGAGACAGAAGCGGTAGAGAACCTCATCACCGCAATGAGCAACTGAAAGGGAATTACTCTATGCATTTTGATTTCAATGGGCAGATAGCCCTTGTTACAGGGGCCACGCGTGGTATTGGGAAACAGATTGCGGATGATCTATACGATTTAGGCGCACAGCTTATTTTAACAGGTACAAATCCAGATCAAATTCAAGAATTAAACAGCAAACTGCCTAAGGAAAAGCATGGGCGGGTGGAATATATCCATGCAAAATTCGACAGTACTGAAAGCCCATCCTCATTCATTAATACCCTACGCAAATTTAACAAAATAGACGTCTGTATAAACAACGCTGGTATTAATCGCATCAACAATATCGACGAAACCCTGGTCAATGATTGGGATGATATCATTGCAGTGAACCTGAAAGCTCCTTTTTTGATAATTCGGGAAATTGCTAAAACCATGAAAAAGAATAATTATGGGCGTATAGTGAACATTGCCTCTATTTTCGGGGTTGTCAGCCGGGCAAAGAGATCAATATATACCACAAGCAAATTTGGCCTTAGAGGGTTAACCCTTTCGGTTGCCAATGAACTCGCAAGGCACAATATACTTGTTAACTCTGTATCTCCTGGCTTTGTCCTTACAGAATTAACTAGAAGTATATTGAGTAAAAAGGAAATGGAAGAACTTGCTACACAGGTGCCGGTTGGGAGACTTGCGACAACAGATGATATCTCAAGTGTGGTCATTTTCTTAGCAAGTTCTCTAAATTCGTATATAGCCGGCCAAAATGTTGTTGCCGATGGGGGGTTCGTTAATGTCTGAAGTTATTTCAATAGCATCACGATCAGGAACCTACCAAGTACTTTTTACAGAAAACATATTAGAAATTATTAAGGCGTATTCAAATGAGACCATTTTCATTATTGATGAAAAGTTGCAGGCGCCCTATCGTGATATCTATAGTGCTATCCGAAACCCAGGGCGATGCATCATCGTTAATGCATTGGAACA
>AXYY01000048.1 GCA_000485475.1 Candidatus Ancillula trichonymphae ImTpAt | reverse complement strand
GTAAAAGAACTGCGCACACCATTTGGATTTACTACTGACCTCGGTTACTACACAGTTGCATTTGACAACATGAGCACGAATATAGTTAGTTGTGAACAGCGCATTTGTCAATAGCAAGCCAAGAATTTGGTACTGCACATCAAGCGACACAGATTTATGCGCAGAGAAGACCAACCTGGACAACTACAAAAGTGATATAGTAACGACTATTGAGGATGCAGTGTTGAAGTTGAAGTACACCAATCCACACGCGAAGACAAAAATCAACTTCCAGAAAAAGGATTCAGTTGAAAATCCACTGCCCGACGTTAAGTTCAAGATTTCAACTTCAACAAGTATAAGTACGAAGTACGAAAAAGGTGAAGTTGTAAACTTGTCAAGTTTTGGTCAATAATCTACTAAGATCCCCCTAGTGCGAACACACCTGAAGAAACTGGACAAGTCGTTATTCAGGATGCTGAACCTCAGTGGTACTTGGATTGAAGAGAGCGCCGCACTTCCTGGTTATAATGCCATTTCAGCGCGCTTTTTGCTGAACTTGCACCGCGGGGAGTTCAATGAAGGTACCGCCGCGTATGAGGACAAGAGCAGGTTGTATAAACTTGTGCTGAGCGGTTCTGACTGGAGAGTGGACAAGGTCTGGGATGTTTCCGGTGCGCATAAAAAATATACGGACTCGAAACACACGCAGCTAGCGCTGGATTTAACGCGGTTTATTGGTGATGAGCTCAAGAATTACCGCACGTACAACGTCAAGTTGCACAATTTCTCCAGTGCTACGAATTCGCCTCTACCAGACGCATCTTATCAATTGTATAAGTGCACGAACTCGAATGTACCAACTCTTCCAAGTGATGCCAGTGGACCAGGGCGGAAGTTGGACGTATCCGGGCGCTGGCAAAACAACCGGCGCAACCCCGTGCGATTTTCTCCGCAGTTTCTGGGGCAGTATCAAACAAATGCTACTGGCACAATTCCGGAACTTGCGAGTTATCCACTTGATTCGCGAGCCGTCTACTTGCTAGTTGAGAGTGCCGCACCAAGTATGTATGAATCGTCTGCTGGTTTCTACATCCATCCTGAGTTATAAGTACTATAATTTGACATCATCCAAAACCGCAAAAGTCTTCAAGTATCCGAACGAAACTGTGAACTACTCAGGAGAAAATGGAGACAAGGGAGTTTCAAGTGTGAGCGCCGGATCGGCCGGATCAGATGATGCAACTGAGCTCACAAGTAATACAACAACAAGTGAAAATGATGAGAACCAGACGAACAGCAACTGCGCAGGAAAACTTGGGAGTGGTGCGACTGCTGATGCCGCAGAATGTGCAGATTATACAAAAGCAGATGATGCAACTTCTGCGAGCGTAAACATCATCTTGAAGAATACGCCTTATCCGAACATGCTGAAGTTCACGAAACTGGACCAGAGTGATGCTCCACTTGTGGTGGTGCCTCGTTCCAGTTGCGCAAACTGCGAGATAAGGAAACAACTGGGCAGTGCAACCACGCGAATTACCCAACCAACTCTGTACGAGGTAGAGTGGACCTGGACAAAAGAATCCAGCAACGAAGACGGAACAGTTGTGTTTAATGGGACAGACAGATGGGCGCGGACTTCAAGATGGGTACTACGAACTGGAAGAAGAGCGCGCACCAGATGGTTACCAAAAGGACTCGCGCAAGTTCTTGCTGGAGCTCAGGGCAACTGAAGCTTCCACCATCTGGCTGATTTACGACGGTGCGGGTCCAAAGAGTGAACGATTTCTCCAGTCTCTGATACAGCTGCTCATCGCTATGTCTTCGACTTGTCAGGTGCTGGACTTGACGGCTTCAAGAATCACAGGTTGTTCAACATTGATCCGGTCAAGGTGGATTCTTCATCATTCGGTTTAATGAGAGCAAGGATGGCGGAGTTCCTGTAATTAACTACTACTTTAACTCTGCTACTGCCGCAAAATTTGTTAGTTATACGTACGCTCCGGCCGTAGACAACAACTTCGGCAAGGCGTCTTGGGAGAAGTTGATAATAAACCGCTTCTGTACAGTTTCAGCTTCAAGAAAAAGGGGGGACACACTGGGTCACGCAGTTCCTGGTGTGATGTTCCAGTTACAGTAACTTGATGAGGATGCTTTTAGCAGCACAGTAGGAGCGGAGGTGGTGTTTTATATAATACTTCTCCCCACCACACACTCAAGGCTGGTGGAATTGGTCCCATAGATCTGACTGCTGCCGCAGATGAAAAAGTTGTACTACCTAATAGTCAGCAATTTAACCAACGGGCTGTATAGACTTGAAGAAACGTACGCTCCTTGGCCATACGAAATGTCCAGCACATACATCAACCTGTATGTTTTGAACGTGTATTGTGAAACAGCAGGTTCGCAAACCCTAAAAGTTGGCGAAAGGGACTTCAAGAATGTAGGTAGTGGCGACTCAATTTCGGTGATCTGTGCGGACAAAGTGAGGTAGTTGATTCCAGTAGTTCTTGTAAATGTGCCTCAGAAGATCAGAAGAATGGTGACCGCTGGAGCATTTTGAGTCTAGACGGTGCGATTACTGGACCTAAAACAAGTCCAGCAGAAGATGGCAGTCCAGCCACTGTGCACTACGGTGTGGATTTGCAAACGCTTGCAGATAGCATTTCAGTAACCAGAGGCACTACAGCGTCCAGATTGCCAAGCAGGACAGCAAAGACAGCGCCTGGAAGTTATCCGGTGCAGAAACGAACTCTGGCAGAAGTCGACGTCTGCAGCAGCAGCAGCAGGTGCGAAGACACAAAAGTTCTTGGTGATCTGATAACGGACGTGGCACGATTTCAGCACTAAATAGCTACAAATTTGACGTAAACTACACCTATATTCTGGTTGAAGTGAGTTCGCCGTATGGTCATAAAATTACAGATCTGGATCATCCGCCTTACTACGAGATTAGCTGGTCAGCAAGTGCAACCGGCGATGGAGCTGACATTAGGCGCGCGACTGTGCAGAAGTACATCTGATCCAGCAGCAAGTATGAGAGCAGTTCGAGTTATGTCAGCGAAAATGTCAAGTGGGAGGATGCCAATTCTAACACGCTCACTATCGACGACCTCAACGAACCTATTTTGAACGAGCTGAAGTTCAAGAAGTTGGGCGAAAATAACACTGCGCTACAAGGTGCGACTTTTAAGATTACGGAGTACAATTATATGAAGGCTCTAAAAAACTGGTTGCCAAAGATAAGCCGTTCATGCAGGAAGATGTAAGTGATGGTTCAGGTATTGTTGAATTTACCAAGTTGCCAGATGGATTTTACTTAATTCAAGAGACTGCGGCGCCACGTTCGCACAAGCCATTAGACAAACTTTACATGGTTGAACTACGGCCTGGAAAAACCGACAGTTTTAAAGTTTACGCGGTTGAATATAAAGATGGTTCATACTACACAGTTTCCTAACATTTCTAAGACAGAGAAAACTCCAACTTCCCCAGATCTAGGCGGTGCGCTGGGAAGTTCAACATCAGTTTACAGCAAGGACCTGCGAGTACTTGACTTCACGAACTCTTCAATTATCGACTTCAAGAATACGAAAATCTTCAGCATAAATTTTCAGAAAGTAGACAGTGCGGACACTACTAAAAGACTTCCGGGTGCACATTTTGCTCTATATGAATGTACACAACTGCCTAATTCAGGTGCTGCAGAATCTGCACATGATTATTGCGAAGGCTGGAATGAAAAAGTTCACAGCCGTTGTACGAGGGAAGTACTGATGATTCTGGACAGTTGCTCAAGCTGCAAGCGCAGGAGCTCAAGACCACGAGTCGATATGTGCTGAAAGAAACACAGGCACCTTTGGGGGGTACGAGAAAGTTAGCGGTTACTTCGTGATTACTTACCAATCTACTAATCCTTTATAATCAAGTGCTGTCGATTCAGTTACGGTTACGCACTTCAAGTCTGCAGGCACACCCGGAGACCAGAGTGTAATTCAGGCAGCTTTAAGTTCTAATGCAACTGATAAAGTCAACAATTTTGCATTCCAACTGAAGAACACTGAGCAAGTTTTCAAAATCTCGTTCGAGAAGTTCTTGCGTACGTTCGTTCAGGAAGCTGGAGATAAGGGCGAGCCTGGAGGAAAGAACACGGGCACGGATTCAGACGCTGAAAATGCTGCGCCAGCAGGTGATGCATATACAGGACAAGCGTGGATACAAAACCTCTTCAAGACGCACACTTCAAGTTGTATTATGAGAGTTCAGTTGACGGAAGTATAGCGCAGGACAAGGGATCAAGCGGTCTTGTCCTTGAGCAGATTTCAGGTGAAGGTGATGCGGTCACTTGGGACAAACATCAAGCCGCTAGAAAGTGCGTGTTATCGAACTCAAGAGAGTGCGGCTCCTAGTGGAATGCTTGTCAACAAGATTGAATATGTCCTGTGCATAAAGCACAGGTTGCCGCAATTCTACATTTAGCGTTAAGGTCTACAAAACTACTACTGGTGTAAATATTCCGGACATGCAGTTGCAAGAGCCGTTCAAGGACCTACGTACTTGGTGAGACAATAGCGGTAACGCGAGAATTAAAAGGTATTGATGGTAAATATGAAATAAGCGCGGAAAACTACTACAATTCCTATGGTGCAAAGTTAGATTTGAGCAAGATTGAAAGAGAGAACTTTGACAAGAAATTACCAGGTGCGGTTTTCAGCATGTATGAGTGCGCCCCCAAGTGGGTTTATGATTATGATATATGTCGCAGAGCAAGGCCGTTGATCCTGA
>AXYY01000047.1 GCA_000485475.1 Candidatus Ancillula trichonymphae ImTpAt | reverse complement strand
CAGAAAATATTAAATGAATGTTAAATTTTGTGGGGTTTTGACTTTAACTGGTTGGTTGAGTGGGGTTTGCAAGGTAGTAAAACAAAATGTCATAGGTATGCGCTAGAATGAAAATATGAGTAGAAAAGTGGTGAAGAATAGGTAATACGTATGTCAACAACTGTCAGCGTTTTGTGCACTAAAGAATTAGTCCAACACCTGCTGTCTAGTTGTTTAAATCGGCAATACAGCTGCTGTAAGCAGAATTATTGGCAAGTGTTCCATCCTTGGTCAAAAAGTTGTTAATAAAGTTACTACGCTTGTCATTGAAATCATCTAGTAAGTTATCCTTGGTGTATCCATCTGGTACAAGACCATGTCGCACCAAACAGTTGGCGACCCCTTCGGCGTAGTTACCCTTATTTTCTGGATCATTATGCATCTCGTAATTCGTCACAAGCAACTCATTATTGTACCCAGTAGCATTGTTACAAGTATTCAGAGCAGCTACAGGATCAAGTTTAGTAAAATCAACATTACGCACCTTGCCAAACACTGTGCTTCTTACTGGATTTTGCGCATCTGCCAGCTCAATATTATAGCCCTTAGACTGCATACATTCCTTTTGTCTTTGGAACAACTTCATAACTTCATCATCGGTGACCTTACCATCAGCAACTATTGAGCTAATAATAGTTTCGTCACCCTGATATTTGTTTTGTAACTCAGTAAGCCTATTACCCCAAGGTCCATCAAACTTTATCTTTGCAGAACTTGCAATATTAAAATGACAACCCACCAACATACTATTTACAGCCAATATCAGCACCAAAAAGGCTACTACTTGCCTAACTTTTTTAACATATACCATACCATATTATCACCAACCTTCTTACATCTAACTACTTTTTACAACGCTAAACTACGTACCAGCATTGCAACATACCGACATTCAAATAATTTCAAAGTAAAATGAACAAATTCCAATTCTAAATGGACTTAAGCTTAATAGCTCTAGCAACCAAATAAAGAGGTAATGCTCCAAGCAAAGAAAAATGGGGGCGTCCTACTCTCCCACACCATCTCCAGTGCAGTACCATCGGCGATGAAAAGCTTAACTTCTGGGTTCGGAATGGAGCCAGGTGTTTCCCTATCTCTAAGACCCCCAAACTTGTTGGGTAATGCTCAACTAAACGAGCACAGTCGACACTATTTTAATTATAATACGTAGCCATTACCCGAGAACAATATAGAAAAGAGCGCATAATTTTTGTGAATTTGCAGAAAATCGCAACACACTTTAGTCATTCAAAAAGAAGAATAAAAGAAGTCTTCGACCAATTAGTACCAGTCAGCTGCACATGTTACCATGCTTCTACATCTGGCCTATCAACCCAGTCGTCTACTGGGAGTCTTCAGGGGTTAAACCCCAATGAAACCTAATCTTGAAGCAGGCTTCCCGCTTAGATGCTTTCAGCGGTTATCCCTTCCAAACGTAGCTAACCAGCCATGCTCCTGGCGGAACAACTGGCATACCAGAGATTTGTCCATCCCGGTCCTCTCGTACTAGGGACAGGCCTTCTCAAGTTTCAAACGCGCACAGAGGATAGAGACCGAACTGTCTCACGACGTTCTGAACCCAGCTCGCGTGCCGCTTTAATGGGCGAACAGCCCAACCCTTGGGACCAACTCCAGCCCCAGGATGCGACGAGCCGACATCGAGGTGCCAAACCATGCCGTCGATATGGACTCTTGGGCAAGATCAGCCTGTTATCCCCGGGGTACCTTTTATCCGTTGAGCGACCGCGATTCCACAATCCACGGCCGGATCACTAGTTCCGACTTTCGTCCCTGCTCGACTTGTCAGTCTCACAGTCAAGCTCCCTTGTGCACTTACACTCAATGCCTGATTGCCAACCAGACTGAGGGAACCTTTGAGCGCCTCCGTTACTTTTTGGGAGGCAACCGCCCCAGTTAAACTACCCACCAAGCACTGTCCCTACTCCGGATTACGGAGCTAGGTTAGGAATTCAACACAATCAGAGTGGTATTTCAACGATGACTCCATAAACACTGGCGTGCCTACTTCACAGTCTCCCACCTATCCTACACAAAATGTACCGAACACCAATACCAAGATATAGTAAAGGTCCCGGGGTCTTTTCGTCCTTCTGCGCGTAACGAGCATCTTTACTCGTAATGCAATTTCGCCGAGTTCATGGTGGAGACAGTGGGGAAGTCGTTGCGCCATTCGTGCAGGTCGGAACTTACCCGACAAGGAATTTCGCTACCTTAGGATGGTTATAGTTACCACCGCCGTTTACTGGGGCTTAAATTCTGTGCTTCAACCGAAGTTTAACACTTCCTCTTAACCTTCCAGCACCGGGCAGGCGTCAGTCCGTATACAGCCTATTTCTAGTTAGCACGGACCTGTGTTTTTGATAAACAGTCGCTACCCCCTGGTCTCTGCGACCCTTCATGCTTCACCCGCAAGGGGCTTCACAATTCAGGTCATCCTTATCCCGAAGTTACGGATGTATTTTGCCGAGTTCCTTCACCATGATTATCTCGATCGCCTTAGTATTCTCTACCTAACTACCTGTGTTGGTTTAGGGTACGGGCCGCTAAAACCTCGCGCCGAAGCTTTTCTTGGAAGTATAGGATTGTCAAACTCGTACCATTGTACTCGACATCAGACCTCAGGCTATACGAACAGCGGATTTGCCTACTGTTCACCCTACATCCTTGAACGTGGACAACCATCGCCACGCTTGACTACCTTTCTTCGTCACTCCTGTTAATGCGCTAACCTAAAGACGCTTGGTTCGAACGCATCAGAAAGAAGCTTCACCGAAGTAAGTCATCTCCATCTGGATTCTTAGCATTACGCTGTCAGTTTGAACGATTTTTTGCGGGTAGGAGAATATGAACTCCTTGTCCATCGACTACGCCTGTCGGCCTCGCCTTAGGTCCCGACTTACCCAGGGAAGATTAGCTTGACCCTGGAACCCTTAGTTATTCGGCGGACAGGTTTCTCGCCTGTCATTCGCTACTCATACCTGCATTCTCACTCGTGTAGGCTCCACCACTAGGTTACCCTGCGGCTTCTAAGCCAACACGACGCTCTCCTACCCATCATGCCAACTGGACCACGAA
>AXYY01000046.1 GCA_000485475.1 Candidatus Ancillula trichonymphae ImTpAt | reverse complement strand
GCATCAAACAGACGCCTGAGTGCTTTATGATCTCTTCAAAGAGTGTTTTTGACAAAACTTTTCTTACACGAGTGGTAAAACTGTGGTATAATAGTTGGGTTGGAGGAGCCCCCATGCATTCTTGTGGGTACGCTGCCAGACCCTTTTATTTAAGCTCAATATCTTCAAGTTTCCCCCCCCCCCCCCCATAATCTTCAGTTGTTTAATCTTAAAATCTGATGTTTTAGCGTTATATCCCGACAATTCTGCTATCAATTCAGGGGTTATTTTATTGTCTCCAATATCAAAGATGAAGTTTCCTTTGTGAAGTTGTGATTGTTTAGTGCTTCTAGAGTACACTAAGGGGTGGATACCGCAACTGGTACTGATTGGTGTGTTATAATAGACGCGTGACTGTTGCAGTTTGCCCGGGCTCG
The DNA here is from genome assembly GCA_000485475.1 of Candidatus Ancillula trichonymphae ImTpAt. GTDB lineage: Bacteria > Actinomycetota > Actinomycetes > Actinomycetales > Bifidobacteriaceae > Ancillula > Ancillula trichonymphae. The sequence continues at coordinate 6,329 of AXYY01000046.1, read as the reverse complement.
TATGATCCTGTCACCTTAGGGCACCTCGATATTATTGTGCAGGCGTCAAAGCTTTTTGATGTTGTGCATGTTGCTGTTTCAAAAAATGTCCTAAAACTGCCGATGTTTGATCTTCATACTCGCAAAAAGCTTCTTGAAGAGGCTGTGAAAAGTTCGAAGTTGAAAAATGTTCAAGTGGATTTGCTTGTTGGCAAAAACAGCTTGTTGGCCGATTTTTGCAAGTTGGTAAAAGCTGATGCTATCGTAAAAGGTGTCCGTGATGCGCGTGATTTTGAGAATGAATTTGCGATGTCACTTCTTAACTACAACTTAGCACAGGTTGAAACGATTCTACTGCCCGCAAAGAGTCAGAATCTGCACATTTCATCAAGTTATCTCAAGAATGTCGGCATAAATGGAGGCAGTGTGGCGAGTATGTTGCCTGAAGCAGTTTGCGCACAAGTCACCAAGGAAATAGAAAAAAGAAATTTTGAAGAATTGTGAAAACAACCCCCAATATCTGAATGTTTTTGACATACTAAAAAGAACTGGATTACGAGGAGAGTTTTCTTTCAAATTTCACATTACTGGTTTCCTTGGCACCGAAATGGAGGGCATTGCCGCTGGTGAAGTCGCTGAGTTCAAGTTGGTGCTCGCATCTGTGAGCGATGGGGTTTACTTGTCCGGCACAATACTAGTCAATTTGACGACCACCTGTTCACGATGCTTGAAGACGCAGAACCGCCGCATTGAACTTAGACCGCAAGCATTTTATCTGCACGAAACCGTTGTTGATGAAGAAAATCTTGATGAGAACCTGTATTCACTTGTCAATGGGCACTACATCGACTTGCTGGAAATTCTGCGCGATTCGTTGTTTGAGAAATTGGAATTTAACCCAGTGTGCGACGCAAACTGCACAAATCAGTTCCTGGAAACTCTTGAGGATGATGCGTATGAGGATAGTCCATTTGCCGAACTTCGTGCACTAAAAGAGAAGTTGTAGATTGCTACATGCGGTTGGGTGCGGACACTCCGAGAAGTGTCAGGCTCTGTTTCAGCACTTGACCGGTGGCCAAATTCAGCGCCATGCGTGCGGCTGAGAGCTCCTCAGAAACTTCAGAACCGGGCAAAACTCGGCACGCAGAATACCACCTGTGATATGCGGCAGCCAGTTCTTCAGAGTAGCGCGCAACTTTATGCGGCTCCATCAAACTACTCGCTGACCGAACAGTTGCAGAAAAACTTGCCAAAACTCCAGCAAGTGCAGTTTCAGTTTCATGGCTCAAAAGTTGCAACTGCTCGTTTGTAACTTGCTCCGCATTTTCCATCAATTTCTGCTTACTTGCACCCTGAATCGTTGCCGCATTTCGAAGAACACTTTGCGTACGTGCGTGCGCGTATTGCACGTAGTAGACCGGATTTTCGTTCACATGGCTGGCTAGTAGATTTAGATCCAACTCAAGCGGAGTATCATGACTAGAGCGAACCAAAGAATAGCGCGCGGCGTCAACCCCAACCGCTTCAACAAGATCGTCAATTGTGATGACATTTCCCGCTCTTTTGCTTAAGCGCACAGGTTTTCCATCTTTTACGAGGTTCACCAACTGCCCAAGAAGCGCGCGCAGTTGTTTATCTGCGTCATCTCCGAATGCTCGCGAAATTGCTTTCAGGCGCCCAATATATCCGGCGTGGTCAGCGCCCAGGATGTAGATTAAAACGTCTGCCCTGGTGCGCTTTTCTAGGTAGTAAGCAATATCAGCAGCAAAATACGCCTCTTGTCCGTCGGACTTGATAACTACGCGGTCTTTATCATCGCCGTATTTGGAAGTTGCGACCCATAGAGCACCGTCCTTTTCGTAGATGTCACCAGATAACTGCAACTTCTCGATCGCCTTGTCAACTTTTTTGTCATCATACAAATTCTGCTCGTGGAAGAAACGGTCGAAGTGAACACCAAAATCCTCAAGCGACTTTTTTATCTGCGGAAACATCAATTCAACGCCTCTTGCGCGAAACTCCTCAATTTCTCTAGTGTTCGTGGGTGCAACACCCTCGCGAATCTCCGCCTCAGAAACAGATGCAATACCTTCATCAAGTGCAAGAATATCCAGACCCTGTTTTGCAGCACCTTCAACAACTTGGTTAGAAATCTGAGTAATGTAATCACCATCGTAACCGTCCGCAGGTGCATTTCGACCGTTGGCTCTTTCAACGAGCGACCTGGCGAACCGCTCAATTTGAACACCGTGATCGTTGAAGTAGTATTCACGCTCAACTTTTGCACCAGTGAACTCCAAAATACGAGCAAGTGCATCTCCTAGTGCCGCCCAACGAACACCTCCGATGTGCAAGGGCCCAGTCGGGTTCGCCGAAACAAACTCCAAGTTAATGCGAGTATTCTCCAGCACATTGGTGCGCCCAAAATCTGCGCCCTTCTTTAAGATGTCGCGAACCACAGTCGCACCAGATGCAGTATCCAATACAATATTTATGAAGCCCGGACCATCAATCTTCGCGCGTTTCACACCAGGAAAACTACTTATTTGCTCGACAAGTGCCGCCGCCGCTTCGCGCGGATTCTTATATTCCAGTTGTTCGTAAAACTTCATGGCGACATTCACAGCCCAGTCACCAAAACTTGAGTTTCTAGGGCGCTTCACATCAACATCCGCAGGCAAAACGGCACTGGTCGGATGCAGTTGTTTGATGGCATCAGCAATCAGTGCTTGCAGTTTTTCAGGACTCACACAAGCATTATACCATAATGAAGGCCCGCAGATTGCCAGGCCTTGATAAAGTGAAAAGTAGTAAAAATTTAATATTTTTTTAGTATTTATTTAATAAGTACCGGAGCGATTTGTGTGTCATAATGTATAGAAAGGTATACGAACCTACACTAGATAATGGAGGAGAAGTAATGGTTAAATACACCAAGTTAGTACAATTAGATACTGTTAATGCGCGGGAAAATCCTAGTGATTACCGGTCCGGTCGCATTTATCGTTCGGAGGATAGTGCAGAAATTGCGCATACGCTGCTAGAACTAGACGATCCGAAGCCCTTAAGTTTTACGATTATGTGGGCATACACAATTTCGCGCAGACTGCACCTGATACGGTTCACGTTTCTGTTGCGTTTTCATTTTTCGAGCTGAAGCAAAAGGTTGAGGCAGTTGGACACTTCTGCAACAAGAGTAGCGGAGATTATCTTGATAGTGTTACTTTTCCAGCGGTCGCAGATGCTGTTGATGATGTTTTGCACACCAGTATGTGCAGCCCTGATAGTCAGACCTCGTTTGCCGATCTGGCTGTGAGGGTCGACTTGAAGATTTGCAACAACGGTGGGTGGCACTACCACTTTCACATCGTTGACAGTGCGTGTGCAGGTGAAATTGTTGAACTAGAACCGCGTTTACACATGTCTATCCGAAGAAGGAAGAGAAGACTATATTCTTCGGTAACCGTCATGATGGAGATAGTCCTGATGGACCACCCTACACAAGAAATCCTGACAATATTGTGATCGCGCTTATTCGTGAACCGGAAGGTAAAGATGACGACTGTGATTATGTGTGCAACTTCGGATATGATTCGGATATTGATAAGGACCATTGAACTCAAGCCGCTCATCGATATTCCAGTTGAAGGTATATTAATCTTGGGCACGGAGTTGAATGTACGAAGTTTGTAAATGATGGCACAACTCGCCCTGAAGTGACGATTACACCACTTTCCGGCGGTGGTAGATTCACCACACATCCAGATGAACTTTGAGTCGCAGACAGGCAATTTTAGATACAGTTATGAAACAACAAATTGGGGTGTAGCAATTGACACGCCTGGGTGAACTCGCCAGGTACAATTATCGCTATGAAGCTAAGTTCAAGGTGAAATATAACATTCGTGAAGGTTCCGAGCAGATCCTGGGAGTTTTGCGTTACAAGTAATGTTGCGAACTTGCAGAATCCCAATCAGTTGCAGTATGGCATACTACCTCTAGTCATTTATGTGGGGGGGGGTCGCAAAGGGCACCGTGATTAAGTACTACGAATGGAAATGTACTAATCGAGGAGATTAAGATTGGCGATGAGGTTATGATTACTAATTCTAAAACTGCTACGGTGACAAATGTTTAGTCAGGACCGCAAGACGAAGTACTCCAGATTGATTTTGGTGACTCGACGTTAAAAGGTGACCAAAGACCATCCAGTTTACTTGCCCCCAATCAGGAACTTTTTGTGCGGGCCAGTAGTTTGAAATTGGGTAATGAATTGCTAGACACTACTGGGAAAGTGCACGCCATTTCAAAAATTCAAGTGCTGCAATATAATGAATGATAGATACGGTTTACAATCTGTCAACTGGCAATAAAATAATGAGGGCTTTTTGCGAGCGGCGTTTTGGTCGGTGACATGTATTTACAAAATAGAGAGGAGATTAAGTAATGAGTATGCCAAGATATGATGATTATTTGAAGACAGTCGGTGAAATTGAGCAGGCGAACCGTCTGGATCGCATTAGCAATGACGAGCCACTGTTGACTCAAGATGAGAAAAAACTGGAAGAGTATATGATCGATTCGCGCACCAAGTTGATCGGTGACCGGTGGATTTTCGACGCATATTCTCCTGTGCGGATGTTCAACAAGTCCAAGTCTGACATCGAGCATAATGTTCTGTTCGAGAAAATCTTCAGCAAGATGCCCGCGGGCGGTAATTTGCACATTCACACGAGTTCGACATGGAATTCTGCGGAATTTATCAAGTACTTGATTAGTCTACCAGAAGTTTATATCTACTGGGATCCGTTTCAAGGTAGTAACGAAAAATACAAGCATGGTGTTTTTCTACTTTACTGTGAAACCCAGTGATCCAAAATTCGTCAACTGTCAAGATTCTAGCGCTTTTACCGCAAAAACTTGCCCAGACACAAAAACTGTATTCCTTTATTAACTGAGGAGTACGATAAAGTAGAATATGCTTGGGATGCTTTTAACGATTATTTCATCAGAGTTAGTAAGGTTCTCAGTGTTCGTAGTATATAATATAAACACTATTACGCTGAGGCTTTGAAGTACCAGTTTGATGATGGTTTGCGCTACATAGAACTTCGCGCTGGTGTGGGCGATCTGGTTGACAATAATAATTCTGTTCTCTCAAATCCTGGTGAAGAAATGGCGATGACCATATAAATGAACAGGTACCAGAGTCATTATGGATAATCTACGATGTCTACTCTGATTTGAAAAAACAGTCTGGTTACGAAGACTGCAAGTTAAAGTTAATTGTGTCAAGTAGTCGAAAGGTGATGTTGAATATAGTTAAATGCATTCCTTCATGGCAAAGTAAGCTTAAGGATACAACTGATAATCAACAGTGGGATTTTATTGTGGGCTACGATTTGATCAGCGAAGAGGATGATCTGGGGCACAAAACTGATGATTACGCCAAAGCATTTCTTGATGACCCAGATATTCAGGCACATCCAGTGGATTTTTATTTCCACGACGGTGAGAGTAACTGGGTGGAGATGACGATATGTTGTTGCGGCGTTCGCGATGGGCACACCAAGCGGATTGGGCAGGGGCTGAATGTGTACAACTTTCCTGCTCTTATGGAGCGGTTGAAGGATGAGCATATCTGCCTCGAAGTCTGCCCGATTAGTAGTAACCAGATGTTGCGGTATATAAGGATCTACGGATTCATCCTATTTCGGAGCACATAAACCGCGGCGTACAATGTGTTGTCGCATCGGACGACCCGCAGATTTTCGACACAGTTGGATTGGCGGCGGTGGGACTTCTGGGAGGTCTGGCATGGCGCAATGCTTGATTTTCGCGATCTGAAGAAGTTACTGCCAAGTTTTACGTACAGCGGCGCCATGAGCCCAGATGAACGCGCTCAGATGTTGAAGAATTGAATAATGATTGGCAGAATTTTGTGCGAGCAGTGATTGCACAACTTGACTAGCAACGCTCATCTACTGGTGCGGTAGCTAACAGCCTTTTGCTTTGCAAAAGGCTGTTTTTGTGGGCTAACTTCGTTCGCGGGGACGGACCTGAGAGTGCGCGGGTGTTGCTCGCTACGCTCGCTGATGGGGGTGCTCGCCTGCGGCTCGTGCGAGCAAGCTCACGGTACTTGGGTGCGCGGGGGCTTGAGTGTTTGTGTGGGTGTGATTTTGTGCGAGCGCGAGCAATTTAACGGTGTTTTCAAAGAAAACGCAGATTTCTGCGCGAGCCGTAGGTGGGCCCAACCTCACACATGAGCAAAATACTCAGCACATGTGGAAAACTGGTATGGAACTTCGGCACGTGCAAGTTTAGCAGAATTTCACGAAGTGAAATACCGT
>AXYY01000045.1 GCA_000485475.1 Candidatus Ancillula trichonymphae ImTpAt | reverse complement strand
TGATATTGTTGCACTTGTATTGGTGTTGGTGGTATTTATACGGGCTGTTGGATTCTTTACGCGACGACGACGGCAAATTTTGCAATAGTAGTTTCATAAATTTCAAGAAAATGTCGCGGTTTTATTTTTGATGTGTTATAATACACGTAATATTTCGTTTGAGTAGTAAGGAGTAGAAAATGGCAAGTGCTAAGGTAGTATATGCGTCACTAACAGGTAACACGGAGGAGGTTGCGGAGCTTCTGGATGATTATTTGATTGAGGCTGGTGTTGATACGGAGGTTTTAAGCGTAAGTGACGCGCATGTCTCAGATTTTGCTGATGTTGATGCGGCAATTGTGGCAACTTATACATATGGAGATGGCGATCTTCCTGCTGAGATTGTTGAGTTTTACGATGAGCTGGCTGGAATTAATCTTGATGGTAAGGTGTATGGAGTTGTTGGAACTGGGGACACATCATATGAGCTGTTTTGCAAATCAGTTGATGATTTTGAAGAGCAGTTCGAGAAGACCGGTGCAGTTAAGGGTGCAGTGAGTGTTAAGATCGAGAATGATGCGGATTCAGATGATAAGGAGAAGTTGAAAATATTTGCGAAGTCGATTGCTACAACCTTGAATGTCTAGGCGCTCGGTGGTGATTATTCAGGTGATTTTTTGTTGAGTTGATATGCCGAAGAGTGCGAGTAAGAAAATATCAGGAAGAGTTGCTAAGTTCACCAACAAGTCGCGGTTTACACTTACACTTTTTTTGGTGCTCGTTCTGGTGTCGGTCGGCGGTGGAATTGTTGGAACTGGCTTTTTGCTTCCAGTTGCGCTTGTGTTTAGCCATGTAAAAGATACTGCAGACAACTTGTTCGATGATATCGATATTGGTGAGTATAGTGGACTACTCTCGTCACAAACTGTTATGTATGCGAATGATGGGCAAACTGTTCTGGCGACCTTTTATGCACAAGATAGGGTAATTGTTCCACTTGCGAACATATCGAAGAACTTGCAGAATGCAGTTATTGCACGCGAGGACAAGAGGTTTTATTCGCACGCAGGAATCGATTTGTATGGAACTGCTAGGGCGTTCTTTATGTCGTACTTTACTCATTCTGATGGAGAATTACAAGGTGGTTCAACGATTACTCAGCAGTATGTTAAGAACTTGTTGATTGATGAGGCACTTCAGAGTGGAGATCCGATTGCGAAGTATCATGCAAAAGAGGTGACGCTGTATCGTAAACTCAAGGAGGCCAAGTATGCGTATGAACTGGAAAGTAAACTGTCAAAGGATCAAATTCTTGAAGGGTACCTGAACGTTGCGCCGTTTGGTCCAAATGTTTACGGTGCGGAGAGTTCTGCTCGTAGATATTTTTCCAAGAGTGCATCGGACTTAACGCCCGGAGAAGCTGCACTGATCGCGGGCATTACCAAATCTCCAGTTGCATACGACCCGTTGACACACACAGATGCTGCAAAAGAACAGCGCGATATTGTTTTGCGGTTGATGTGTGAGCAGAAGTTCATAACAGCGGCCGAGCGAGATGCTGCTGCGGCACAAAGCATCGCTGATATGCTACACACGCAGACAATTCCAGTGGGTTGCCAAACTGCTGCTGGTGCCGCATTTTTCTGCGACTATGTCACGAACATCATCCTGAATAGTGAGAAGTTCGGTAAGACTAAGGCTGAAAGAAGACGGTTCCTGTATCAGGGCGGCTTGAAGATTTACACAACTCTTGACAAGCGCTTTCAAGCAAATGCGGAAGCACGAACTGTCGGTTCTATTCCACTAGATGATTCATCCGGTCTGGAAATTGCCATAACAACCGTTGAGCCTGGAACTGGTAAGATTCTGGCGATGGCACAAAATCGTCCGTACAACGGTTCGCAAACGGACAAGAATGCGCTGGATACCGCGATAAACTACAACGTCGGAAAAGATTTTGGCGGTAGTATTGGGTTTTCTCCTGGTTCAACATTCAAGCCGCTGATATTGACGGACTGGCTGAGAAATGGGCATTCGCTCAATGAATCTCTTACCAATGTGCACTATCCTTTCTATGGTTCACAGTTCGCGTGTTCGTTGAGTAATGCGTATTGGAATCCTAAAAACGCGGATAGGTCAGTTTCGTATCAGACACCTTTAATTGCACTTGAACGGTCAACAAACATAACATTTATACATATGGGCACGGTTCTGGGGCTTTGTTCGATTGTCAAGACCGCTAGAGAGATGGGGTATTGGGACTCACGAACTGGGGGAGATCCTGAGATGTATCCGTCATTTTTGATTGGTTCGATGAATTCAACACCTCTAACCATGGCGAATTCGTATGCAACTATTGCTTCTGGAGGTACGCGCTGCACACCGATTGCGATCAACAAGATTATCGATTCTAGGGGCGATGAACACCCGATTCCAACAGCTGGCTGCAAGAAAGTTCTAGAAGATAGCGTTGCGAACACCATGATGTACGCGTTGCACATGTCTGCAACTGCGGGTTTAGCGAGCACCGCCAACATTCCAGGATTTGATGCGGGTATCAAGACCGGAACTTCTGAGGATGCGTCACACTTATGGACTGTCGGTTTTGTCAAGCAAGCATCAACCGCACTTTGGATTGGGAATGCGCAATATGATGTGCCGATAATCAGCCAGCGCATTGGTGGGCGGTCGAATTACTGGAACAGTTCGAATCTACCTGCGCCCATTTGGCAGAAGTATATGGTGTCTTCGCTCAGGGATGCTGGATACACAAATCAACCGTTTCCTGCACCAGACAAGGCACTTTTATCACATAAATAGGTACGTATTCGAGTAGTTAACAGTAGTGGTATAAAGGCTTGAGTTGCTAACATTTACGGTGTGGTTTTTCAAAATGTCATAGGGTATTGTATAATATCAACGATAAGAAATTAAGATAAGTGGAAGGAATAAATATGGCTAGTGTTGGTAGTTCATTTGGTAGTTTGCGTAGTAGTTCACAGAGAAATTTAAGTGAACGAGCTGAGGCGTTGAAGGTTGCTATGGCGCAAATTGAGCGGAATTACGGAAAGGGCTCGGTTATGCGGCTGGGTGATGATGTGCGTCGAAAGGTGCCTGTTGTGTCAACTGGTTCGACTGCGCTAGACATAGCTCTGGGCATTGGAGGGCTTCCGCGTGGTCGAGTTATTGAGATTTTTGGGCCCGAGAGTTCCGGTAAAACAACTCTGACCCTGCATGCGATTAGTGAAGTCCAAAAGAAAGGCGGAATTGCGGCATTTATTGATGCGGAGCACGCTCTAGATCCAGAATATGCGCGCAAGTTGGGCGTGAATACGGACGAACTAATCGTTTCTCAGCCAGATACAGGTGAGCAGGCACTGGAAATTGCGGACATGCTGATAAGGTCTGGGGCAATTGATATTGTTGTTATTGATTCAGTTGCTGCATTGGTTCCTAAAGCTGAAATTGAGGGCGATATGGGGTCTAGTCATGTTGGTTTGCAGGCGCGGTTGATGAGTCAGGCGCTCAGGAAGATAACAGGTGTGTTGAGCGCAACAGGAACAACTGCAATTTTTATCAACCAGTTGCGCGAAAAAATAGGCGTGATGTTTGGGTCACCGGAAACAACTACTGGTGGAAAAGCTTTGAAGTTCTTTGCGTCCGTACGCATGGACATTCGAAGAGTTGAGACGCTCAAGGACGGTACTGATTCGATCGGTAGCCGCACTAAGGTCAAGGTTGTTAAGAACAAGATGGCGCCACCGTTCAAAATTGCGGAGTTTGACATTCTATATGGCGAGGGCATTTCGCGTGAAGGTGGAATTATTGACATTGCGTCATCTGTCGATATTATTAAGAAAGCAGGTTCCTGGTACACTTATGAGGGCGATCAGTTGGGTCAAGGCAAGGAGAATGCTAGGCAGTTTCTAAAACAGCACCCAGAAATTCGCGATGAGATTGAGCGCAAGATCTTCAAGCACTTCGAGATTGACGAATCAGCTGATGAACAGAATAAGGGCGTTGTTGATGCAGGTGCGGAAGTGAAAACTGCGGTTAAAAAGAAGGTGCCAGAAGATGCGGATGCTCTAAAAGCCAAGTAGTAAATTCTGGAGTAGTAAATGGTGAGGAAGAAGTTGGTGCGCGAGGCTGACGCATATTTGTGTGTCGGAATAGATGAAGCAGATGGAGAACTTGAGGTGAAAGCGTATAGTTGTGCGTTCAGAAGTTTGAGCATGAGTGCGTGCAGCCGCGAGAAAATACGCGAGAAGTTGCTCAAACGCAGTTTTTCGGAGGCCGTTGTTGGTGCGGTGATTGCGAAACTTGAAGAGCAGAGGTTTTTGGATGATGAAGAATATGCGAGGAGTATTGTAAAACATGATGTTTTGGTCAATTGCAGGTCTAAAAAACTGGCTGAATTGAAACTCAGGTCCTTGAGAGTCGATGACTGGATTATTCAGGATGCGCTTGCAAGTGTGGACAATGGTGAGGTGTTTCGGGTTCTCATACTAAGTTCGTTGACAACGCTATTGGTTGCATTCTGCAAACGCTTGAAGTGCGGCACTTAAGTTGGAGTCTCGCAAAAGTGGAGTTGCATAAGGAAGTACAGCAGGTTGCTCGGCAAAGCAGCCAGAAAGAGCATTTCCTACGAGTTGGTGAGCGCGCGGTGGAAAGAACTGGTTGGTTTTGTTGTGCATGAGTAGTGGAGGCGGAGTTCCGCTGCGCGCATGAAAGGTATTCTGCTAAAGTAGAATGCAACCAGTTTGCACGGGGCGTGCAATATGGCGTTTTCAAAGAAAATTCCGCCTAGTGTGAGTCCATCCAGTGTTCTGGTAGGAAGACCTTTGCTGTTCCCTTTGTGCGTCCGCGCGGTTTATTTTCGATGCGCAGTGGATACTCCAACTCAGCTGGTAAACCGCCCAGAAGAACTGCAAGTTCGTCATAAGTGGTTGCGCTCATCAGCTGCACTTTCGCACTGCCTCCGATTGGAAAACCCTTCAAATATGGTGCGATGAATGACCGGAAATACTTGCATGCGAGCTGTTCGTGACCGCACTTCTTCTCATTGTGCGCCTGAATATAACTAATCAGTTCTCGCAAGTGTTCAAGCATGATTTCAACAACTTCGCCTAGTGTTGGACGAAATGGTGTAACTTTTCCAGTTGTAAAAAACTCCGCTAGCTCCTTGAAAATCCAGGGCCTCCCATATGCTCCACGCCCGATACAAACTCCGTCCACATTCGTCAGCTCAAGCATTTTCTGCGCGTCTGGTGCGCCCCAGATATCGCCATTTCCTAGAACTTTAACTGAACTACCGAACGCGCTCATCAGCTCATTCTTCAAGATTTTAATATGCTTCCAGTTGGCAACTCCGCTGTAGTACTGCCTGGTTGTGCGTGCGTGGAGAATCACTGCCTTGCATCCAAGTTCAGCAGCAATCGCACCAGCTTCGTGATAAGTGGTGTGTGCGTCATCTAATCCAATGCGAAACTTCGCGCTGACCGGTAAACCGCCCGCATTTTCTACAACTGCGCTGATGATGTCGTAATACAAGTCCAGTTTCCAAGGAATCGCACTACCGCCGCCATTTGCAGTAACTTTCCGAACTGGACAACCGAAGTTCATGTCAATGTGATCTGCAAGATTTTCATTTGAGACAATCCTCGCAGCCTCACCAGCAAAGTGCGCGTCTAGTGGATATAATTGCATTGAACGAAAAGTCTCACTACTGTCAAAAACTAGATGTCTCCTTGCAGTTGAAATTCGTCCAGATATTGCACGCGCAGCCACCATCTCGCCCACGAACAATCCTGGTTCAAGAGCGTTTTGAGCAGTTGTCGTCTGCGGTTGACTGTTCAACTGCTCGCACATGCCAGACCTAGCAAATCTGCGGCAAATCTTTCGGTACACAACATCAGTCACACCAGCCATCGGTGCGAGCATCATGGGCAAAAATGAACGCCCTGCAAAGTTCAGGCGCAAATTCGCACTAGTGCTATTCAAATCCATGACATAATTTGTACTTTTTTCCACTTCCGCACGGACAAGGTGCATTCTTCGCAGCTCCCGCATACGGATTACTACCACTCGCATTTGCCTCACGCGCAAGTTTTTTACTGGAGACCGCCTCTTGCAGAACTTGTTCCTTGGGCACTGCGGCTTGCTGTTCAACCTCTTCAAGTGATGCACCGTCTTCCGCAGGTCCGCTGACTGAAGTAATTATCAGCTGATTGTCCGAGTCCAGAGTCATGATATTACCAGTCTCGTCCCGTTTCTCGATCGTTAAGTTGAACAAAAACTGCACAATCTCCTTGTGAATCGCACCATTCATCATGCGGAACAAGCTCGCGCCCTCATTTGTATATTCAACAAGTGGATCCTTCTGCGCCATCGCACGCAGCCCGACTCCCTCTTTCAGGTAGTCCATTGCATACAGATGATTACGCCACAGCCTGTCTAAAACAGTAAGGGTTACTTGCCGCTCGACGGACCGCATCTGCTCCTCACCGACGAACTCTACGCGCTTTGCATATTGAATCTTTGCGTCGGAGATAATCTCAGAAACTAGAACCCCAGTTGTAAGTGCATCTTTTGAACCGTAACTGTCAACTAAATCGTCAAGTGTAATCGAAATCGGGTAGTAGTGCTTAAGTTCACGCCAAATCTTCTCGAAGTCCCAATCCTCGCTGATGTCACTCGCAGTTTCAAATTCAACAACCGCAGTCAACACTTCCTCAATGAATGCGCCAATTTGTTCAGCAAGATTCTCACCCATCAGGACGCGCCGTCGCTGTTTATACATCACATCGCGTTGACGGTTCATCACATCGTCATACTTCAATACATTCTTACGAATCTCGAAGTTCCGTGCCTCAACCTGTGACTGCGCATTCGCAATTGCGTTCGTTAACAACTTGCTCTCAATTGGAACACCTTCTGGAAAACTTTGCGCCATGAACTGGCTAACTCGTCCGCCACCAAACAACCTCATCAAGTCATCTTCAAGCGAGATGTAGAAACGGCTCTCACCAGGATCTCCTTGACGTCCAGATCGGCCTCGAAGCTGATTATCAATTCTGCGAGATTCGTGCCGCTCAGTTCCAAGTACGTACAACCCGCCAAGTTCAATAACTTCGTCATGCTC
>AXYY01000044.1 GCA_000485475.1 Candidatus Ancillula trichonymphae ImTpAt | reverse complement strand
AGCATTACACATCACTTCCTTCTGACGCACTTGCATCTGCTGGCTTTTCAGCTGCTGCATCTTCTGCAATATTCTCAGTTTTTGCAGTTTCAGTAACGCCTTCAGCGGTTCCAGCAGCTGCTTTTTCTGCGACAACTTTTTCCGCTAGTTTCCTGCTAACTTCCTGCTTTAGTTTTTCCGCATCGTCAGCAATCTTCTGGATTTTATCCTCAGGTGTCAATTTTTCTGGCTGTGCAATAACCTTGCTCTTGGTGTTTTTTTCACCCTTAAAAATTGCCCAATCACCAGTAAGTTCCAACAACCTGCGTACCATTTGACTCGGTTGAGCACCAACACCCAGCCAATACTGCACACGCTCGGACTTCACCTCAATAACAGACGGTTCACGAGTCGGATGGTAAATACCAACCTTCTCAATCGCCTGGCCATCACGAGCCTTTCGCGAATCAATTACTACTACGCGGTAAAAAGGCGCACGCTTCTTACCGAAACGCTTCAAACGAATCTTCGTTACCAATATATTCTCCTTTAATAAGGCGCATCACGATTTTAGCCACAACCATGAATGAGGAGCTTCCTGTAATCGTAAATTCACAAGAATACACAGCCACAGCAAGGCGCAACGCGCAAACCAGCACCTCCGTTACTCCACGCGTTCACAATGCGAACACCTGGAATACACAGCAGTAGCGGGGACAGGATTCGAACCTGCGACCTCCGGGTTATGAGCCCGACGAGCTACCTAGCTGCTCTACCCCGCGTCATACACGGCAACCATTATAGCATACTTCTAGAATTTGTCAAGCTACACCACAGGATTAACAATATCTGCAACCACAGAAACCACACAAAGCAGTATTAGTAAACCGTACACTAAGTAGGCAAGCGGCATAGAACGAGCCAAATCTGAAGGTCCTGGCCGTGGTTTTTTTTGCAACCTGTATATGCCCCGTTTAGTTCCCTCATACAGCGCGTTCACAAAGTGCCCGCCATCAAGTGGTAGAAGTGGAATTAAGTTCAAAACGAACAGCCCCACATTCAGGCTCCCCATAATACTGAACATTCCCGCAATCTTCTCCGCAGCGTTTCTGGACGCTTTGTCCTGAGCAATGGCAACTTGACCTAGACCCACAACTGAGACCAGACCGCCATTTCGCCTGTGCCCAGTTATGATGGAGTTTACGGTTTCTACAAGTGTAACCGGCATTGAAACTACTGCATCAATGGTCTGCACAATAATTGTTTTCGTTAGCTTCAGAGTCTCGAAAGCGGACAACCTCCTTTTTATCAACTCCGGCAGAATTCCTATTTTGTATGTACCAGCAACTTTAACCGCATCAACTGTTATGTCTTCAGCTTTACTACTTCCAGATTTTTTAACTGAAAGCTTAATTTTACTAGAACTTGAACTACTTATTGCCGCAGCAATCTTGCTGAAGCTTTCTACACGCTGATTATTCACCGCAACTATTTTGTCGCCAGCTTTTAGACCAGCTTTCTGCGCTGGACTGTAGTTTGAGCTGCATTCATCATTGCTACTTGTTGAGCTTCCAACCTGCGACTCGCACTTTACAACGGAACGAAGAGTAGTTGATGATGAATATCCTCCGATAAATGTGAAGGCAACCAAAAAGCACAAGAACCCCAAAAACAGATTCGTAAGCGTTCCACCAGCCATAACAATCATCTTCTTGGGCATTGACAGATTGTAAAATACGCGATGCTCATTTTCTGGCGTCACTCCGACTAGTGTTTCCTCGCGCACGGGCTCAATTGTCTTGGCAAAGTACTTGTCAGTATATCCAGCTGGTTTCTGCGGGAACATGCCAATTATCTTGGTATAACCGCCTAGTAGAATCGCCTTCACTCCGTACACAGTCTCTCCAATTTTTCTGGACAGCAGCGTAGGACCAAAGCCGATGAAATATTCGGACACCGGAACTTTGAAGAGCTTTGCTGGTATCATGTGTCCCAGTTCGTGCAAAGCAATAGACACAGCAATTCCAAACACAACGAACGCGATTACTATAAAAATCTCAATCATGCATCTCATTATAGCACAACCGAAAGTTAAATAGATCAAAAAGAAATTGTAGTACATCAGAATCGTGCACTCACTTGAAATATCAAGGTGAACATTAAAAAAGTTAAAAGTAGAATAGGTACACTACAGAAAAATTTTGTGTGGTATAATGTCCGTATGAATGAGAAGTTCGAGCGCGATGAGCCTTCTTCGGGTCCTGTTGAAAATGAAGAGGTTGAGCATGTTGATCTGAGCGTAAGTGCAACTGATGATTTTTTCAGGCACATAAACGGAAACTGGTTGAGAACATATGAGGTACCTGCGGATCGTGGTGCTTACGGGAGTTTCCATAAGTTGCAGGATAATGCGGAAGAACGACTTCTGGACATGGTGGATGTGAGCAGTAAATATGCGAGCGCTCTACCGCTGAGCACCGCACTTTACAGTAGTTATATGGATCTTGATGCCATTGAGGCGCGCAGTTTCAGCCCAGTAAGTTCCGAGTTGAAGATGGTTGACGGTATTGATTCTATTCAGATACTTGAGAAGACCCTGGTTAATCTGATGCCCTCATTTGGTATTCTACCATTTTCGTTTGGAGTCTACAGTGAACTTGAGAACCCGGAAATCTACGGTATGCATCTAGCACAGGGTGGACTTTCTCTACCAGATAAGGCGTTCTACTTTGAAGAGCAGTATGCATCTTTACGAGACAAGTTTGTGCGGCACGTTGAGAAGATATTTATGTTGATTGGCGAGGGTCAAGCCAGTGCAAAAATAGCGTCGGAACACGTCCTGGATTTGGAGACCAGAATTGCTAAGGGGCACTTTGATGCGGCCAAGTGCCGAGATGTTGACCTTAACCACAACCTAATGACGCTTGCAAGTTTGGACGAGGTTGTTGATAATTTCAAGATTAGCACATTCTTCAAGAGTATCAACTGTGAACTGCTCGTTGATGTTCATCAAGTTGACTTTTTCCGCAGTTTGGGAAAACTCTGGACAACTGATAATCTGGAGTTTTTCAAATACTGGTTGAAGTACCGAATTGTTGTAGAATTTGCTGCATTTTTGAGCACAGATTTTGACGACGAGAAGTTCAACTTCTACTCTAGATCGTTAGGTGGACTTGAAAAAAAACCTCCACGCTGGAAACGAGGTGTTCGTTTGGTTAACAGCCTAGTTGGTGATGAGCCTGGAAAAATCTACGCTGATTTGTATTTCAGTCCAGTTTCTCGCCTGAAGATGGCGTATATGGTTGCCAACTTGATTGAAGCATATCATCGCTCAATATCTAATTCAACCTGGATGAGTCAGGAGACTCGTAGTGCGGCTATTGAAAAGCTCTCGAAGTTTGATGCGAAGATTGGTTTTCCGCGCGCGTGGCGTAAATATACGGGCGTTCACTTTACTAAAACAAGCATCGTCGACAACATCAAAGCGTACAACCGATACACTTTGGATAAGAGTTTCGCGGACTTGGGCACGCAGATTAACAAGGAGGAATGGCACATGTCCGTGCAGACCGTTAATGCCTATTACAACCCGACTGACAACGCAATTGTATTTCCAGCTGTGATTTTGGACTTTCCGTTCTTTGATCCAGACTGTTCGGATGCTGAAAACTACGGTGGAATTGGCGCAGTTATCGGACATGAAATTGGTCACGGGTTCGACGACCAAGGTGCAAAATTTGATGGTGACGGCAAGCTCAGATCTTGGTGGCAAGAAGCTGATGAGGCTGAATTCAAGAAGTTGACGCATATGCTTGACGAGCAGTTCAACCAGTTCGTGCCTAAGCAATTTGTTGATTCTGGTGAAGAAAATCCACCGCACATCAACGGTAAACTCACTACGGGCGAAAATGTGGGCGATTTGTGCGGCGTAAAAATTGCACTAGAAGCGTACGCAATTTCTCAAGGGTACGCATCATCTATTGAGTTGACCAATGCAAGTCGAAGTAATGTGCAGAAGTTCTTTACTTCATATGCACGCATCTGGAGGCTCAAGATAAGGGATGAGGAACTTCGAACTAGACTCACAACTGACCCGCACTCACCTGCGGAGTTTCGCGCGAACACTGTGCGTAATCTGGATGCTTTTCACTTGGCATTTGGATCGCAAAGAGGTGATGGATTATGGCTTGAGCCAGAAGATAGGGTCAAGATTTGGTAGTAGTGAATTCAAAGGAATAGTTTATGTGTGGAGTTTTTAGTGTTTATCTACCGAAAAGTTGTCAAGATGCTGCAAAAATGACGTACTTCGGGTTATACGCTCTTCAACATCGAGGTCAAGAATCTGCCGGAATTGCATCAAGCAACGAGGAGAATATCATGGTCTACAAAGATCTGGGCCTGGTTTCGCAGGTGTTCAACGAAGCATCGCTTGCTTCACTTCCTGGTCACTTGGCAGTTGGTCACACAAGATATTCGACGACTGGTAGTCCGAAATGGCAGAACGCACAACCAATTCTCGGAAACACTGCATTTGGTGTAATCGCACTTGCACATAATGGCAACCTGGTAAATTCCGTTGAACTTAATCAAATACTACTGGATCGTTACGGTGATGTTCAAACTGGCGAACTAGCGAATGGGAACACGACGGATACAGCGCTGATTACGGCGCTTTTAACAGGAAACCTGCTAAAAGCAGCACTGGGCAAGGACCAGAGTTTGTTATCAACTGCGCTGGAAATTCTACCACTCCTGAAAGGCGCATTCTCGCTGGTGTTTATGGATGAGAAGCAGATCTACGCAGCAAGAGATCCTCAGGGGTTGCGGCCACTGGTGATTGGCGAACTTGCAGAAGGTGGACATGTTGTTGCTAGTGAAAATGCGGCACTGGACATCGTCGGTGCCACCTTTTTGCGAGAAGTTGAACCTGGCGAGTTGATTATGATTGATGATGATGGTTTGCATTCTAGTAGATTTGCTGAACCCAAACGCAGTGGTTGTGTTTTTGAGTATGTATATCTGGCGCGTCCTGATGCTCAGATTTTTGGACGAGCAGTGCATGAAGCGCGTGTAGAAATGGGCAGGGCACTCGCTCGTGAGTTTCCGTGTGATGCGGATATTGTTATTCCAGTTCCCGAGTCCGGCACTCCCGCAGCAGTTGGTTTTGCGAAGGAGTCGGACATTCCGTTCGCGCAAGGACTGACCAAGAATTCTTACGTTGGCAGAACTTTTATACAGCCCACGGACGCACTTCGTCGTGTTGGAATTCGCTTGAAGTTGAATCCGCTCAAGAGTGTTATTACGGGCAAGCGGTTGGTGGTAGTTGATGATTCAATTGTGCGCGGAAATACACAAAAAGCACTAGTTCAGATGCTCAAGGATTCGGGCGCGAAGGAAGTGCATGTGCGGATTTCCTCTCCCCCAGTTAATTTTCCATGCTACTTTGGAATTGATTTTGCCAAGCCTGATGAACTTATTGCGAACAACTTGAGCGTAGAAGCAATTCGTGAGGCTTTTGGAGCTGATTCACTTGGTTTTTTGAGTCTTGAAAATATGATAGGAGCAACTAATCGTGATGCTTCGACGCTGTGTTTAGCATGTTTTACTGGCAACTATCCAGTCAAGTTTTCAACAACTAATATTCCAACCAAGCACTTACTAGAAAGGGGCACTTTATGAGTTCGATAACCTACGAACAAGCAGGAGTCAGTGTTGAGGCTGGTGATGAAGTTGCGAAATTGGTGAAGACGAGAATCAGGAACACTTTGAGCAAGAATGTCTTAAGTGCGTCTGGTGGTTTTTCTGGTTTTTATGACATCAGCGGCACAAATCTGCGACCGAATGGTAAAACAGTTGAGCAACCAGTTCTGGTGACGTCAACTGATGGTGTTGGAACAAAAGTTGTAATTGCGACGGCCATCGACAAGCATGACACAATCGGTGATGATTTAGTTGCTATGGTTGTTGATGACATAGTTGTTGGTGGCGCAACTCCCCTATTTATGACGGACTACATTTGTTGCGGTCAAGTCATTCCTACGCGTATATCTGAAATTGTGCTTGGAGTTGCAAATGCGTGCACAAAAGCAGGTGTTTCGTTAGTAGGTGGAGAAACCGCCGAACACCCTGGTTTATTTGAGACTGATGAGTATGATATTGCAGGTGCGGCAACCGGAATTGTTGACAAGCGTGATATTCTGGACCCCAAACTTGTCAGTGCGGGTGATGTAATTGTTGGACTTGCTGCAAGCGGACTGCACTCGAACGGTTTTTCGCTAGTGCGTGCAGTTGTGGATAATGCTAACTGGAGTTATTCTCGCGCAATGCCTGAACTGGGAACTAGCGAAAATCCACACCCGACTCTTGGAGAAGTGCTTCTAACTCCGACGCGAATCTACACCAAATTGTGCCTGAGTTTACTGCAAGTTGCTGATATTCACGCGTTTTCGCACATTACAGGCGGTGGAATTGCATCCAATCTAGCACGAATACTACCCAAAGGTGCAATTGGAGTCGTTGAACGATCGAAGTGGGAAGTTCCTGAAACATTCAACATCATCAAAGAACTGGGCAATGTTAAACAGCAAGTTTTGGAGAGCACGCTGAATATGGGACTCGGCATGCTTGCAGTTGTTAATGCAGGTGATGTAAAAACTGTGCTCGCAACTTCAGAAAATGCGGGTGTGGACGCGTTTGTAGTTGGAAAAGTTGAAGAACTGGACACATTTAGAGGTAATGGAGAAATTGTTGGAGATACTAAAGGTGTGGATGGAGGCCGAGCAGTTTTAGTCTAGGAGTAGGAGTTCATTATGAAGAAAATTATTGTTGTTGGTGCGAATCACAGCGCGCTGTCTGCCACGAACACAAAATTGTGGACGGGGTTCCGCGAACAAGTGTAAGTGATTGCATTTGAGTAAAACGATAATATAAGTTTCGTCGGTGCAGATGGACTTCTCTAGATTTCTGGAGATGTTGATGACGTTGCTCAAACGCTCTACTCGTCCGTGCAGAAGTTGACACACAAGAGCGAACCGTAATTACAACTAGTTGTGATGGACAAAAGGTTGTTGAAAGTTGGAACAAGTTGATTTTGGCGACTGGTTCCGAACCAATTCTACCAGAAGTTTCAGGTATTCAGCTAGAAAACGTAACTACTATGAAAACGCTTCAAGACGCGCACAAACTGAAAGATATTGCGGACAACTGCGCAGTTAAAACAATTGTAGTAGTTGGTGGCGGCTACATCGGGGTTGTGAAACTGCAGAAGCACTTCGAAAGGTGCGTCCAGATGTTAAAATTCTACTACTAGACACTGCGAACACAATTATGAGCAAATATTACGAAGAGCCTCTCACTGAGCACATGCATGAAATACTAGTGAACAACGGCATTCAACTGAGGACTACTGAGCAATTCTTAAAAATCAACGGAGCTAGAAAAATGGAAAGTATTTCAACAAATGTGGGCGAATATGAGGTTAATGCAATGGTCTTTGCAGTTGGTTTTAAGCCGCGCGCAGATTTGTTGCCGGAACTAGAACGCGGCGGATCTGCGCGCGCATATAAGGTGAACCTTTTTGGACAAACCAGTGACCCAGATATTTATGCATCTAGAGATTGTGCAACTGTCTGGCACAGCATTCTTGAAGTTGATGCATATATTGCACTAGGTTCAAACGACTCATCACGGTATTCTTGCTGGTCAAAATGTGGCAACAAGTTTAACCAACACCAAAGCCGCACTCAAGAAGGGCAACGGCGTTGCTGGTTCAAATGCGCTCTGTTTGTTTGGTCAAGTCTTTGCGTCAACTGGTCTTACGCACAAAACAGCTCTAGAAAATGGCTTCAACGCGCAGTTCGTGGACTTCTCATCAACTCTGAAACCTGCATATATCAAAGATGGCAATGCGACTGTCCAAATCCGCATAGTCTACAAGAATGACGAACAGCAAGCATTGGGTGCGTCTCACAGATTACTTGGCGCGCAGATTTATTCTGAGGCAGATATTTGTCCTACTTTTCACTTGCACTTGA
>AXYY01000043.1 GCA_000485475.1 Candidatus Ancillula trichonymphae ImTpAt | reverse complement strand
GCGCACAACAGTACCGTGTAACACATCGCCATCATTTTGTTAACAAGCTGGTACGTGCGTGCGCAGCGTGCGCAGTTTGGCGGAATTTCACTTTAGTGAAATGCAGATGTTGTGCGCAGCGTGCGCAGGTTAAGTAATATTCCGCTTCACGGAATGCCGATTTGGTGGTCTTTTGCTGTGCACCTGCGCAAGTTCAGTAGACTTTTGTTTCGCAAAAGACAGTTTTTATGCGTATATCAGGATGCCTGAGTTTTCAACGTGTTGTGCGTGCCCGTGCGTACAAAAGCAGACTTTTGCTGCGCAAAAGGCAAATAACTGCGTTCGCTTCACGAACTCTGCTTTGCACGTTCAAGAAATGTAACTCCGCTGTGCGCGCACGAACTGCTGAAAAGCAACACCTCGTTCGTGGAAGTTCTTGAATGTTCCATAACTCGCAGCCGCTGGTGAAAGTAAACACGCAGTTTTTCTTGGAGTTGCAGTTTTTGCAAGTCTCACGGCCTCCTCCAAATTCTGCACGCTGTGTATTTCAGGAGTAGTTTTCGTACCAAGTTCCCTGAAGTGCTGAGTGATTCGAGCGCCAGTATTTGGCAGCAGAATTACATGAGAGATCCTCGAAGTGCTCAAGAATTCAACAAGTTTAGCATAATCAATTCCCCTGTCCATTCCACCCAAGATTACAGTGCCCACGCTCTTGTGCGCACTCTCAAGCGCCGAAACTGCCAGAATAGTTGCTTCAGGAATTGTTGAAATCGAATCGTCGTAGTACTCAACTTCATCAAGTGTTGCAAAATACTCCAAGCGATGTTCTAATGTCTTGAACGATGACAGGTGCTCAAAAAATGCAGTTTCTGAAATACCAAGAATATCAACTAGTGTTCTGCGTACAAAGACAACATTGTGCGCGTTCTGAAAACCAACTCCAGAAATCTCATCTGCTCGTTTCGCCTTCAGCTCCTCAATTTCACCGCCAGAAACTGACAACTGCCTGCTCGGTTGGCGATCCTTCAAATACGCCCGCACTTTCGGTTCAACTGATTCGTCGTAGACTAGAAAATCTTCAGGTGTTTGACATTTCACGGCGTTCAACTTTGCTTGATGATATGTAGTCAGATCTGCGTAGTGGTCCAAATGATCCTGAAAGAGGTTCAAAAGTAGTGCAATGTGCGGTCCGCGCTTCAAAAACTCCAACTGATGACTTGAAAGTTCAAGCACAATTTTACTACTTTTCGTACACTGCGAGACAAGTTCAAACACAGGCACTCCAATATTGCCACCCAGAACTGCATCATGGCCGCACTTTTTCAGAATGTGATGAATTAAACTAGCAGTTGTACTTTTGCCCTTTGTGCCAGTAATTCCAATAGTTTGTGCACCGAATAGTTGTAAAAATACATCAATCTGTGAACTAATCTTCGCCAGATCTTGCGCGCGCAGTTTTTTTTGCAGTTTGTGCACGCTAATTCCAGGCGCTTTCAAAATGATGTTGAAGTTACGAAATTCCTCCGCAGAAGTCACGACCTTAAGACTACCTGCGAACGATTCAGCAGTAGATTTCACCACTTCAGAATCACTGTCCATGACCGCGAGTTCCTGCACATTTGCAACTTCGGACAAAAACTTCACAGAAGACTTCCCCTCGCGCCCCAAACCCCACACGAGCACGCGCGAGTTCCTGAAATATTCAGCAAGTTGGTTTACCGGGCACATTTTAGTAGTAGTTGTTTATAATTCTGCGGAACTTCGTTATCTTCGTCGTAGAACTCGTTGTAGTAGTCCAACTTTTCATCAAGATTTGCCTGATATTGGTGGCAACGCTCAGTTGTGGAATATTGCTCCAGCAAGTATGGCAGTACATCGTTACCATGTTGTGCGAGAACTTGAGCGAGCGCCGTATTTATTTCATCAACACTTCCAACACATTCGAACGGTTTTGTACCTTCAACTCCAATTAGCCGGTTGAAGTTGTCCAGCAGTTCCTGTTTGTCGAACAAGTTCTCTGAGAAAATCCGCACCAACTCGTCAACCTCAAGGAACGGAGCAAGAATTATGTATACGAACAAGCACTTTGGGCAGTTTGCGCACCAAATATTGCGCTTACTACCAACATTACAACTGCGGAAGATTGCGTGGTAATTCTTATGCTTGGAGAAAATCTTGGCAATTTGATATTCACTGAACGGACGCAGAAAACTGAAGTAGTCATTACTTATTGTCAAATGCTTCTTCATGTAGTATCTGAACTCAGCCTCAAACTCGAAGCTCTTAGAATACTGATGATTAATACTAATTCCGTTCGCATCAACTGCGGTTGGCTCATTGGCACTGGATTCGTTGGACAGGACGATGCACTTGCGCCCGTTCATAAATGCGGCAATAACTGCAGAAAATGCAACTACTGCAGAAAATGGCGTGTGTCCGTTGAGAAAACCGCGCTCGTTGAGTTCAAGCAACTTCTTGTCAAGATACCTGGTTGCGAAGACAGTTGTTTGCTCAACTCCAGCAACCTTAACCGTGTCCAGAGTCGCACCGCGCGAGTTGATCACGTATGACTGAACCGTTCCGATGCTGAATTCTTCACCCGCAGATAACAGCATGTTCAAGGTTACAATTGAATCCTTTCCACCACCGATTGGTACCAGGTTGCCCTCAAGTTCCGAAAATGCGAACTTCACAGCTGTAATCTCCACTTCATCAAGTTCAATATGCATGAAATCCTCAACAGTTGTCACAATTCCATTGTTGTAGAAGAACTCACCAAGTCCGTAGAAATACAACTTCTTCCACCACAGAATCTGCTTGATCGTCAACGTGTTGCACTGAATCTTAACAGTTTGCGCGCAGACGCACTTCCAATACGAAATGAGCTCAACAAGCCCCAAGTTGAACACCAGCTCGCCCATAAAATCATGAGATGCTGCAATTTCTTGTTCGCGTTCCTTGCTGTACGGGATTTTCCACGACGGTTCAAAAACTGCGACTCCAGGAATTTCAAATGTGTATTTGATGTTCAAGTACCCCTTTTCAAGTTTGTAATCATACGCTTTGTAGATGAATTCATTCGCTAATCTTTTCACATCGCCTCACTTTCACTCTTGAAATCCGCATATCCTCAACTTTTGAAACTATCAACTGCGCAACTTCTGATCCACCATCTTCACCGCTGAAATTCAACGAGTTTAGTAAATCAACTGTAACGACGTCACCAACTGCTGGAATTTGCCCTAAATCAGCAAGAATAAATCCAGCAACAGTTTCATATGGTCCATCAAGTAGTTTTATGCCGGTCTCGTCGTAAAAATCATCAAGCGTCATACCGCCATCAATTGAAAAACTACCATCCTTGGAAGTGACGAGTTCTGGGCGCGTTTTAACATCGTACTCATCATGAATATCACCAATCATCTCCTCAATAATATCTTCTAGCGTCAAAATGCCATCAGTTCCGCCGTATTCGTCAAGCACAATTGCAATGTGCGTCCCCTTATCGCGCATTTTTGTCAAACTCGGTAGTAAATGATTTGTTCCGGGAAACTTCAAGATATTACGAGCAACATCGCTAACCAACAAGTTTTCGTCATCAGCAAGTAAATCTCGCACATGCACGAATCCAAGCACGTCATCAAATCCATCACCGATGACCGGGAACCGCGAATATGGCAGTTTACTCACGTGCTTTGCGGCGTCTACAACTCGTATATTACCTTCAAGAAATTCAACATCAACGCGCGATCGCATCACCTCAGTTATTGAACGGCCTGCAATATCAATTACATCAGATAAAATCTGGCGCTCGGAGTCTTCGAAGCTCTTCTGTGACTCGATGATGGACTGTACTTCCTCTTCGGTTATCTCGTTCTGGAATTCGTTGGGGTCTGCGCGCAGTAGACGAAATACCGCGTTTGCGGACTTGGAGAGCAACCAGATGACGGGCCGCATAATCTTGGCAAAAACATCAAGTATAGGTGCGACCGCTAGTGCAATTCCCTCTGTTCGTTGCATCGCCAGCCTCTTTGGAACAAGTTCGCCGAACACCAGCGAGAGGTAAGAAACTATTAGAGTCAGCACTACAACGCTCAAGGTTGTTGCAACCGCTGGTGACAAACCCAGTTTCAAAAAATGCGGCTGCAGATATGGAGCAAGTTCAGTTGCGCCGTAACTTGCAGAAAGAAAGCCAACAAATGTCACACCAATCTGCGCCGCAGACAAGAAGCGGTTCGGGTCTCGTGCAACTTGCGCCACCTTTTTTCCGCGCTTGGACTTATCTTCAAGTCCGTCAATCTGCGAGTCTCTGAGCGACACCAGTGCTAATTCAGTTGCCGCAAAAACACCACCTACCAGTATGAACGCGAATACGAATAGTAGATCTAAAAAGAGGTCTAGTAGATCTAAAAAGAGGTCCATTAACTATTTTTAGAAGTTGGTTTATTCGTTGGAACCGCTGATATTGACGGATTGCCGATGTAGATTTTAACACTTGAGCCCTTATCAACCTGCGTACCCTCTTGAGGAACTACGCCCGTGACCACGTCTTTTTGAGTTGCAGTTGTATCATACCCGATGTTGACAACTAGCCCAAAACTCTCCAGCAAATCCTTGGCGTAAATGGCCGTCTTGCCCATCAAATTCGGAATTGTCACCTTAGACTCCTTCTTCACAACCTGAATTGTTACGGGAGTTTTTCGTGCGACAGCTGAAGCCGTAGGACTTTGTGCAACAACTTGTCCCTCATGACCTGGTTTATTAACTTCTATTGAAGTGAACGGCAACTGGAGTTCATTAAGTACTGCGGTTGCTTTATCCAACGTCATGCCAAAAAGATTCGGCAGAATTACATTTCCAGTTGCCTTATACAACTTGACAACTTCACCCTTGTTGTGTGCTTGTCCAGAAGCTGGCTCAGTTCCAACAATTATGTCCTTTTCCGCAGAACACGCATTCTTGTTGTGCGCCTGCTCATTCGCGTCGGTTAGTGACGAAGCCAGCGTACAATCTTGCTCCTTTGTCAATCCAACCTTGTAGCCAGCTTTCTTCAACTTCGACTTTGCATCAGATTCTAAGAGCCCAGAAACATCAGGAACACTCGCACTAGCAGGGCCGGTGGAGTAGTAGACCTTAACCACTGTATTTTTTGCAACTCTCTCACCAGCTTTAGGGCTTTGTTTCGTGTAACTGTCCTTTGCCTTATCAGAGTCTTTATCGTCTTCAACCTGACATTTAAGCTCGTAGCGTTCGAGTCGTTCGCAAACATTATCACGAGACGCCTTCTCCATGCTGGGCACTTCCACTTTCTCGCTGTTATCTGCGGGTCCCTTCGACGAGAAAATCAGGGCCAAGATCGCACCAACAACTATTAGCGCACCAACCACCGAACCAACAATTATCAGGATCTTCTTTTTTCGAGCAGCCTCATCATCTTCAGGTGCCTCTTCAACTTCATCTGTATGCGAATACTGGCTGATTACATTCTCGAACGAATCATCAATTGCACCCTCGCCCTTTCCTACTGCCAAGTTCGCAACTTCATCAGGAGAAAGAACTTGTGTAGCATTCGGATCACTCGCAATTCCTGGAGTTACTGACCGCTCAAGTCTCGCATTGTTCAAGTCGGATAGAAACTCTTCTGCATTTGCATACCGCACATTCACATCTTTTGCAAGTGCTTTTGAAACTATTACGTCGTAGACTTGCGGAACATCTGTACTAAATGAAGTCACCTTAGGTGCAACTTCACGCACATGTTGATACGCAATTGAAACTGGCGAGTCACCAATAAAGGGCGGTCGTCCAGTCAACACCTCAAAAAACAAACAACCAGTGGAATACAAATCAGATCTGTAGTCAACTGCCTCACCACGCGCCTGTTCAGGTGATAGGTAGTGCGCAGTTCCAATAACGCTCTGGGATTGTGAAAGTGTTGCATCAGAATTAGAAATCGCGCGCGCAATTCCAAAGTCCATGACCTTGACCGCACCAGTTTGCGTAATCATAATGTTAGCAGGTTTGATGTCGCGGTGGATAACTCCGAACTTGTGGGAATATTCAAGTGCAGACAGAACACCAGTGACAATATCTACTGCGTCCGACAAGGACAATTTGCCCTCTTGCGCAAGTATTTCACGAACTGTTCGCCCCTCAACATATTCCATCACGATGTACGGAATGTGAACGACCTGTCCAGTTTCTGAAGTCTCAGTTTCTTCACCTGTGTCATAAACAGCAACAATATTCGAGTTGTTCAAACTAGCTGCTGCCTGCGCTTCGCGCCTAAAACGGGCCAGAAAAACAGGGTCACCAGCGAGATTCGGCTTCAAAATCTTGATGGCGACTTTTCGACCGAGACGCACATCCTCACCGATATACACATCAGCCATACCGCCCTGACCGATTAACTCACCAATTTCATAGCGTTCTGCCAAAACTCTCAAGTTGGACATTTCCACCTTTCATCAAATCCGACCTATACTATAGCACAACCGAACTGCATATGCAAGGAGGTTCACGAATCTGTTACTTAATGTTCACATCAAGTGCGGTTTCTAGTAATACTTCATGCCTTGATCAAATGCAGGGGGACTTGACAATGCAGCTGAAGTGTGATATACTGGCGCCCGGTGTACGTGTTGTACACCACTGGAAGCTTAGCATACGGTGCTGTTGCACCGGGTAGTGTTGCTTCAACTAGTAGCAAAACAGTTGCGCGGTTTTGGCTAATCTGGCAGGGGTTGTCCAGCGAGTTGTGTAGCGCTGGCGCATTGTTAGTTATACGGTATAGTACAGAAAAAAAGAAAAGAGGATAGTAGTGGCTGGTAATAAGCTGAATAAATCAAGGCGACAAGTTCGTCTGTCGCGATCGTTGGGGCTCGCTCTAACACCTAAGGCGCAGAAACATTTCGACCGCCGTCCGTATGCACCCGGTGAACATGGGCGCACTTCTCGCCCGAAAGAGTCTGACCACAAGATTCGTCTGAAGGAGAAGCAGAGGTTGCGCGCGCAGTATGCACTCAGGGAGAAGCAACTTTGTGCTACTTATGAGTACGCCAAGAAGCGCCCTGGTCTAACAGGTGAAGTCATGATTGAGACTCTTGAATCGCGACTAGATGCACTGACTCTACGCGCTGGTTTTTCTAGAACAATTCAGCAAGCCAGGCAAGTTGTTGTGCATGGACATTTACTAGTTGATGGTCAGAAGTTGGACCGTCCATCTGCGAAGATTAAACCGGGCCAGACAATTCAGGTGCGTCCGAAAAGTCAGGCACTTACACCGTTCTTCGTCGCTGCGACTGGTGCGCATAGAGATGTTTTACCAGAAACTCCTACTTATCTTGACGTGAACTTGACGAAACTCTCGTTCAAGTTGGTTACCCCTCCAAAGCGCGCAGAAATTCCAGTGACCTGCGAGGAGAACCTAGTTGTTGAGTATTACGCCCGCTAGTTAGTGGAAAATACATGACATGAATATTCCGGCGCTCATAGCAGCAGTTGCATTCCTAATCTTCATGGTTGGCTTAACTGTTGCTGCGTTGGTGCTCGCATTTGAGGTTCGAAAAACTGCACAAAAAGTGAATGCGGAGTTGGATAAACTGGCAGAAATTACCGACCTACTAGTTGGACCATCGAAGGATTTGATTGCATTTCTGGGCAAGCTTAAGGCGTATGTCAAAGAATCACTAGAAGTTGCATTCACGGTTCTGGGTAGTATTTTCAGCAGTATTTCCTCGACTTCAAGTAAAAAAGCATCAAAATCTGGTGGTGGTGGAAAAGTTGCAGTGGCAGTTATTTCACCACTAGATTTGTTGGCAACGATTGTCAAGAGAATCTACAGGCGCAAGCGTAGAAGTAAACATGATGAAGAAGTTTGAGACTATATGCGTGCGTAGTGGTTACGATCCGAAGAAGGGCGAGCCGGTTGTTCCGCCAATTGTTGCATCGACGACGTACCGCTACGAAACTACTGAACAGGTGCACGAACTGTTTGATCTGCAGGCGCAAGGATATTTCTACTCGCGCATAGAGAACCCCATGAACTGCGTTGCTGAGAAGTGCGTGGCTGAACTTGAAGGTGGAGTTGGTGCGGGTCTTGACGGCGTCTGGACAAGCGGCCACATTCTTCGCGATTGCTAATATTGCGGGTGCGGATGACCATATAGTTGCTACGAAGTCAATTTATGGTGGATCGGTTAACCTAATTCATCAGCACCGGTTGTCCAAGTTGGGAATTTCTTGTACATTTGTTGAACGATATCGCACAAATTGAAATTGAAGCTGCGGTAGAGCACCAAACACGAAGTGATTTTTGCAGAAACTCTTAGCAATCCGACGCTGAAAGTGCTAGACATTGAGACTTGGGCACGTGCGGCTCACAGCAACAGCATCCCCCTGATTGTGGACAACACATTTTCAACGCCGTATTTTTGCCGGCCGTTCGAGTTTGGAGCAGATATTGGACATATTCAGCAACAAAATATCTTGATGGGCACGCACTTCAGGTTAGCGGAATAATTGTTGACAGCGGCAACTTCAACTGGCAAGGCGCATGAAAAGACCGGTAAGTTCGCAGAAGTCGTTCTAGCAGAGATGCACAACATACAAGAACCTCTCATACGTGGAGGAGTTCGATAATAGGCGTACATTGTGAAGGTTCGAGTTCAGCTGATGCGCCGCGATATTGTGGTGCGACTTGCTCACCATTCGGTGCGTTCCTACTGCAAAATGGCATTCAGACTCTTCCCCTGAGGATGAAACAGCACTACAAAAATGCACTTGAAGTTGTCAAATTCTTGGAGTCGCACACAAAGTTGAAGGTGTCAATTTTCCAGGCCTGAAGAGCAGCCAGTATTATGCTAGTGCCCAGAAATACTTGCCAAATGGTTATAGTGGTGTTCTCTCGTTCCTAGGTCAAGGGTGGTCGAGATGCGCGGCTGCGAGGACAATAAATGCACTGAAACTGGTAAACATTGAGGTGAATGTTGCTGAAATCCGGTCATGCGCATTTCATTTTGCAACAAGCACGAACCGCCAAATGACTGATGAGGAAAACTACTCGCGTCCGGCATTAAACCAGGCCTGATTCGCCTGAGTGTTGGTCTTGAAGCCGTTGAAGATATACTACAAGTTTTGTCTACTGCATTTGAATTTGCTTGAGTGCATTTTGTTGTCTAGACCTGTTCTTTTTTCTGTTGTGTGCGCCCACAGCAGTAATCACAACGCCTAGTAGGAAAAGTGCAATAATTGCCCAAATGTTGACGCGTGCGCCAAGTAGATAATCTGAGTAATCTGTTCGTAGTAGTTCAATAAAAAAACGACCAGCGGAGTACAACATCAAGTAAAATGAAAGTGGTGAAAAGTTGAAGGAAATTTCCGCAGGTTCAGTCGGCAACCTGAAAATGAATAACAAGATAACGCAAACTGCTAGATCCAGAATTATCTCGTAGAGAAAAGTTGGGTGGTAGAAAACTTGCGCAGAATATGCACCACGTGAAATATCCAAACCCCAAGGTAAATCCGTTAGACTACCGTAAAGTTCCGCATTGAACCAGTTGCCGAGCCGACCGATGCACTGCGCGAGCGGAACCATTGGAGCCGCGCACCAGACGAACCACTCCAACGAGATTTTACGCTTCTTGAAGAAGAAATATGCAGCCAGAAGACCTGCGAGAACGCCCCCGATTATGCCCAAGCCACCCTCCCAGATGCAAAAAGCACTCAACGGATTTTTCACGAAAAGTGACGGAACTGTTAGAACGTAGTATATGCGGGCGCCGATTATTCCCGCAGGAAGTATTACAAAAAACGAGTCCAGTATATTTCCTGCGTGCGGCATGAACAAATTAATCATGTGGATGCGTCTAGCACGTAAAAACGCACCACCTAGAGCAACGAGTGCACCAAGTAGTACGCACAGCGCGTAGATGTGTACAGTGAACGGGCCAAGAAAAAGCGTTGAAATATCAGGAGTCTGTATATGACTCAGTTGTTGCACATTTTGGACAATTCTCATATCTAGCGCTCTCCACCAACTTCAACTTCGTGCTTGAAGCCCCGCATTATCCCCATCTTGATTGACGAAGCAACTGCCATAAGTTCACTAGTGCCAATGTCAAGTGCTTTAACAAATCTTGAACCTACAATAACACCATCTGCGAACGACGCAATCGTTGCAGCCTGCATGCCTGAACTAACTCCGAGCCCCAGATACACTGGTGTGTCCTTATTGTGCCGCCGCAGCGCAGATCTTACGCGGTCGATAATCTCCTGTACGCCGCTGAACTGGTTCTCGTCGCGCGCACCCGTAACACCGAGTAAACTTGCTGCGTAGACAAATCCAGTGGAATTTTGTGCAACAACATCGAGGCGTTCATCAGGAGAATTAGGTGAAGTTAAGAACACCGTGTTCAATTCCTTCAAGCGGGAGATGCGTATCCAAGAATCTGCTTCATCTGGAATCAGGTCCGGCACAATCGTCCCAGTTCCACCTGAATTGTGCAACTCGTCCGCAAATCTACTGAGTCCATATTTCAGGAGCATGTTGTAGTAGGACATAACATATATTTCAGTTTTCTTCTGCGTCTGACCAAGCTTGTACCTCTGATCTGCATACTCGCGAAGTTCACGCGCGACCCTGAAAACATCATGCATTTCAAATCCAGACTTGATGGCGACCGCAGTTGCATTTTGGATGGTCTCGCCATCCATAACAGGGTCAGAATAAGGAACTCCAAGCTCCAAAATGTCCGCACCCGCATCCACTAAAGTCTTAAAACCTTCAACTGATTGCTCGTAGTCCGGAAATCCAACTGGTAAGTATGTAATAAATTTAACCATTACTACTCCTCTGTCGCTCGTTGTGGTTGCCGTCTTCGTCGTGAAGTGTTTTGCGCACCGCAGTCACCATGTTGTCAAGTTTTGGTCCAGCTTTTAGAATTGAGCGGGACGCAGACGGCAAAACATTCTTGACACCAAGTCCAAAAACCGCGCTCAAATCAGCAAATATTGCTCCTTGTGCGCCAATTCCTGGAGCCAGAATCGGGCCGTTGAAATCCGTGAAGTCAAGATTATTTTCACCAATTGTTGCACCAACTACCAGTCCAACTGTTGGCAAATCGCCAGACTTGTTGAATTTGTATGCAAAGTCAAGTATTCGCTCGGCAACTGATGTGCTGTTGTCGATCCATGCATTTTGAAACTCATCGGCGCCCGCATTCGAAGTGCGGCACAACACGAAAATGCCGCGGTTCACTTTTCGAGCATACTCAGCAACAGTTTTGAGCTCAGTAGTTCCTAAAAATGCGGAGACTGTTATTGAATCTGCGCTGAGCGGAGACTCCGGATTTAGGTAAGCGTCGCAATACGCATGCATAGTTGAACCAATATCACCTCTTTTTACATCTAGTATACTGGGAACTCCTGCAAACTGTGCGTGCACAAGCAATTTACCAAGTTCCTTTATGCCGCCATGTCCGAAACTCTCGAAAAATGCGGACTGTGGTTTCAGTGCGGCAACTGACGGAGGCTCGCACTCGCAGTTGTAAAATTCAACAAGTTTGAGAATCTTTCTGCAGAATTCGTTCAGGTCTTCGGCGCGCGCCTTAAGTCCCCAGTTCACCAAAATATCCTTGTGCGGGTCAATTCCAATGCACAAATTTGAACCGTTTACACTGTGGACTAGAGTGCTCCAATTGCTACGAGTTTGCATACAACAGCCCCCTTGAAAAGTGCTCATTTAGCACAACTTTTCCGACCAATAGTGCAGAAGCTGTCAAGAATGCATGGTCCTCGACAATTTGCACACGCGCATTTCTTCCAGGAACGCTAACTCGCCAGTGGTCAACTGGTTGCTGCATTTGACTAGTTGCCAAATATGCAGAAATTGCAGACGCAACGATTCCAGTTCCGCACGAAAGTGTTTCGCCAACCCCTCTTTCGAACACCCGCATTTTTATAGTCTTTGCCGTAAGGTCCACCTCTGTGAACTCGAAGTTCGTACCAACTTCTTTAACCAACGAGCCAGATTCGCTAGACAGCAGCGTCGTAACACCGGGCTCCTGACTCAAATCCAGGTTGCTCAATCGAACGCCCGCAGATAAGTTGGTCTTGTTGATCAGGTCGCTGACAACATGCTCGTTGCCAACGTTTACAAATCTACCAGTTACAGTTTTTTCAGCTGTGTGTGCGCCTTTTAGACAAACCACGAAGTTACGCTCTTGATCCGCACTCCAAACGCCCATGTCCATTGTGTACTCGCCCTCTTTAACACGCACAATCTTTTTAATTCCAGAACGCGTATCCAATTCAAAAACACCGCCGTTGTCCATGTTTACGAGGTTGAATATGTCCGCAATTAACGCACAGACTCGCGCACCGTTCCCGCACATCGAAGCTAAAGAACCATCCTTGTTGCTGTAATCCATGAACAGCCGTAGACTGCCATCTTTCTGTACCTTTTTTGTTAGCCGGATGAGCCCATCTGCGCCAACTCCGAAGTGGCGGTCGCAAATCGCACGCACCTGAGAAGGCTTGGGCTCAAACTCGTTGTCCAAATCGATGTAGATGACAAAATCGTTGCCCATTCCGTGCGCCTTGTAGACCTCTTTAGGAAGTGTCATAATTCATTCTCCTGTTGTAATATGCCGAAGTATTTTCCAGCAGTTATAACGTCTTTATCTCCTCTACCAGAAAGGTTTATAACAACTGTTGGACTCAGCACATCGCGCCTTGCGAAGTCCAGAACAACTTTGTAACAGCCAGCCAGTGCGTGTGAACTTTCGAGCGCTGGTATAATTCCCTCAAGTTTGCAAAGCGTGCGGAATGCGTGCATGGCCTCATCATCAGTTGCAAAACTATACTTGACGCGCCCAATCTCGCGCAGATACGCATGCTCTGGACCAACTGACGCATAATCAAGTCCTGCAGAAATCGAGTGCGTCTCGAGCGTCTGCCCGTTCTCATCTTGTAGTAGATATGATGCAGCACCCTGAAAAACGCCTTTGGAACCGATGTTCTTCGCACCTTCAACCTCTTCGGAAAATCTGGTTGCATGCATTCCAGTGTCCAACCCACTTCCTCCGGCTTCAATTCCGTAGAGCGCCACTTGCTCGTCGTCTAAGAACGCGTTGAAAATTCCAATTGCATTAGATCCACCACCGACGCACGCACAAATTGCATCAATTGCCCCAATCTCCTTGTGCTTAAGTTGTTCGCGGAGTTCCTCACCAATAACTTTCTGGAAGTCACGAACAATGGTTGGAAACGGGTGTGGACCAGCAGCAGTTCCGAGTAGGTAGTGTGTAGTTTCAATATTCCCCACCCAATCGCGCAGTGCTTCATTAATCGCATCTTTCAAAATTCTACTACCCTTTTTGACGCGCATAACCTTCGCACCGAGTAACTCCATGCGTGCGACATTCAGAGTCTGACGCTTGGCATCAACTTCACCCATATACACCACGCACTCCATATTAAGAAGTGCGCAGACAGTTGCAGTTGCAACTCCGTGTTGTCCCGCTCCAGTTTCCGCAATAATCCTGCGTTTACCGAGCCACTGAGCCAAAAGTGCTTGTCCAAGTGCGTTGTTTATCTTATGAGCACCAGTGTGATTCAGGTCCTCCCTTTTCAGGAAAATTCTAGGGGTTACTGTCTTCGAGTTCGAGAGGCGATCAGAAGTCCATTGTCCAACTGCCGCAGCAAAATTCGGCACGCTCGTCAACTTCGAGGGCCGTCCAACATATTCATTAAGCAGCCGCCTGAACTCTGCGTTGAACTGTTCGTCCGCTCGCGCCTCCTCGTAGGCAGTTTCCAGTTCATCAAGTGCGGTAACTAGAGCCTCAGGAACGAATCTGCCACCAAATGTGCCGAAGTGCGGACCGCTCAACGTTAACAACTGCTGCACATTCTGCGGGTTTAGATCCGCACCCAGAGGAGCAGTAGAAGAACTGGTCGAAATGTTTTCAGCTGAATTACGCCTGTACTCCTGGGCCGCACGCACAAATTCCTCAGCTGCAACTTGACGATTCGTCGACCGCACCAAACTCTCACCAACTAGCAACGCATCTGCACCCGCACGCATGTAGTTGACAACATCTTGAGCACTTTGTACACCACTTTCAGCAACTTTTACAACACCATCTGGCAGTGCATCAGCAAGTTCCGCAAACAGGGTAATATCAACTTCAAATGTTTTCAAATTACGCGCGTTTATGCCGATAATTTTCGCACCAAGTGAAGTACTTATCTTGATTTCCTCCACGGTATGACACTCTACAAGTGCACGCATTCCCAAACTGTGCGCGTACTCCAGTAGTTTGCGAAAATGAGGCGTTCCTCCGTTGTTGTCAAGATCAAAAACAGCTGCGATGAGTAGCACCATATCTGCTCCGTATGCACGCGCCTCAAGAATTTGATACTCATCCACGATGAAATCCTTGCGCAAGATTGGCAACGAAGTGGCTTTACGAACGGACTTGATGTCATTAAGAGAACCTTTGAAATACTGTCCCTCAGTGAGTACCGAGATTACGCTCGCACCAGCAAGTTCGTATTCGCGCGCCAAAACACCAGCATCCGCA
The DNA here is from genome assembly GCA_000485475.1 of Candidatus Ancillula trichonymphae ImTpAt. Classification (GTDB taxonomy): domain Bacteria; phylum Actinomycetota; class Actinomycetes; order Actinomycetales; family Bifidobacteriaceae; genus Ancillula; species Ancillula trichonymphae. The sequence continues at coordinate 5,044 of AXYY01000043.1, read as the reverse complement.
AAGTCAAGTATCCGCCCTTTTGAAGGGCTCGCACGCTTCACCTCAGCGATCAGCGCGGCACCACCATCAGCGGATTTTGCTTCAAGAATTGAGAAAACATCAGTCGCACTTTTCTGATTCTGTGCTAACAGACGCAGCTCAAGAGAAGAAACGATCCGTTTGCGTCTCTCATACTGCTCTTTTGCACTGGCAACCACTTCATCAAGTATATTTCCCACACCCTCCATTATACCACAATTACTAGACTTGTACAATGGTTTTTTGCTGAAGTAAAAACTGTGTTTCACAAAGTGAAGTGCGGACCAATAAACAGAATTCCGCTAAAGCGGAATGCGGACTGATTGCGCGTACTTCGTGTGCGGAGCACTCCTTTTAACCGCGCACCTGCACACAAACGCCTTTTGCCATACAAAAAACCATTTTTTGTATGGCCGCACATTCCACACCTGCGTAAACACTCAGCTACCCGCGCACCCGCGCAGATTAAGCAGCATTCCGCTTGCGGAATGCAAACAAACTTGCGCGAGCTCAGTTCAACCGTTGAACCCGTGCAGGTGCACGTAGGCAAGGTGTATTATTGGTGCGTAATATGTGTTATAATGTGGCAGTGTATCAGGAGAAATTGAGGCGTATTGTTGACAAGATGCGTTCGTATAGAGGTGCACTTGCCAGCGAAACGTTTATCCGCGTGTTCGAGAACTTGTACACTAGGCTTGTGCGCGGTGTTGTTAGTGATGCATATATACGCGAGGATGATGTAAAACCTGTTGTTGATATTCGGGAGATTGATGAGACTGCGACCCGCAGCAAAGAGGTTGATTTGGATGCGATTAGTAAAACCGTTGTTGTGAAGTTGAACGGTGGTTTGGGGACAACAATGGGACTCAATAAGGCCAAGTCGTTGCTCCCAGTTGTTCGAAATGGCGAGGATGAGTTGACCTTTCTTGACGTTATCGTGCGCCAAATCTTGCAGCAAAGAGCGAAGTACTCAGTGGACATACCGCTCATTTTGATGAATAGTACTAATACTTCTGAAGATACACTTCAGCACTTGAGTAAATACGAGAATTTTGCAGTTGATTCAGTTCCGATTCAGATTATGCAGCATTATGAGCCTAAAATTACCGCAGATTCGTTCGAGGCGGTTAGTTATCCTGAGAATCCTAGACTTGAGTGGTGCCCGCCTGGACACGGTAATTTTTTCGTGGCGATATATGACAACAACACTTTGGGGACCTTGCTCAATTGCGGGTACAAGTACGCGTTCATTTCAAATTCGGATAACTTAGGAGCGGTTTTTGACCCGCACATTCTGAGCGCGTTCGTAAGTTCAGGTGCTGGAATTATGCTAGAATTTGCGGATAAAACTGCGGATGACATCAAGGGCGGTCATGTTGTGCGGCGTTCAGATGGGCAGTTTATCCTGCGAGAAGTTGCACAAATTCATCCAGATGACCGGGCCCGCGCAGTGGACTTGAAGCGGCATCCGTATTTCAACACGAACTCGCTTTGGATAGACCTTGGGCAGTTGCACGATAAACTTGAAGAAAATACAGGTGTTTTGAATTTGCCACTCATCGAGAATATTAAGACGGTGAATCCTGTTGACCCGCACAGCCAAAAAGTTATACAGTTGGAGACCGCAATTGGCTCAGCAATCAGTTGTTTTTCGAATTCAACTACAATAAAAGTCAGCAGAAGTAGATTTATTCCAGTGAAGACAATTGCTGATTATGACCGAGTTTGTTCAAGTGCGTACGCTCTGGATGACGAATTTTGCTTGAGGAGTAGCCGTGAAGATAAGTGCTAGTGAAAGGGTAATTGGCCTAATACTGATCCTCATGAATTCGCCGCACCCGTCGTTGCCAAAGGAGCAGATTTTTGAACTACTACCAGCATATAGGAACGCGGCTCAGAGTAGACAAGCATTGGAGCCGATGTTTGCACGAGACAAGGAACTTATCCGCAAGCTTGGCTGTAATTTGGTTGTCAATGAGGCTGATGGTGATTTTGAGTACCAGATACGAGCAACTGCCAATTCGAGTTACATTACTGTGACCAATTGGGAGAAGTCGCTGATCAATTCAATTTCCCGCATTTGGACAGATGATGAAATTGGGGACGCGGTGAAGCGTGCAACTCGTAAGTTATTGCCAGTTAGTGGTTCAAATGAGTGCTCAATTAACACACTAGAAATGAACCTCTTGGTGGTGTGTGTTTGCGAAGCTGAAGGTGATGGCAAGTATTCGAGAACGATTGTGCAGGCGATTAGCAAGAACAAGGCGTTGACCATGCAGTACCTCAACAAACTGGTGGACATTTATTCACTGCAGTTGATGTACGCGAACAACAACTGGTATTTACTTGCCGTCGACACCGCGCAAGAGAAGTTAAAGACATACAAAATTGAGTGCATTGTGCAGATAAATCAGGTGTATGACTGCGACTACGCGTTTAAGGAGAAGTTTGAAAAATGCATCTGTTTTCGAAGAACTACGAGCCGCACAAACTCAGTAGTAATCAAAAGGCTGCTGGTGTGATGAATTTGAAGGTTGAAATTGTTGCGCAGTTGGGTGTAAACGATGCGTAAGAATATTAAGGACAGCGTTTTTCGGGAACTGAGCATTATGTTCTACTTGTATGAAAACGATGAGGCGAAGATTTCTGAACTGGCGGAGGCGTTCGGCGTATCAGAAGATGTCATTATTGAAGACCTGAAAACTCTGCAAGTTGCAGGAGACTCGAACGATGCGTATTTGAATCAGAAGTTGATTACTTTTAACCCTGATTGGCTGGACGAGAGATGGATTGAGCTGCATCGCTCTTTTGGAATGAAGAACGCAATCTTATTAACTAATCTTGAAGTTTCACTGCTGGTTGCAACACTCAGCATGTTTAGTGCGAGCGTGGACAACGAAAATGTGCAAGCGCTTTTGGACAAACTCAAATGTGCGCGAACTAGTACTAATATAATCTCAGGGCAACCGGTTGTCCTCAAGAACGGTTCAGTTCATGCGAGTTTGGATGACGCAGTTAGTCGCAGTCTAGTAAGTTTTGTCTACAACGGTAAACTGCGCGAGTTTTTTCCACTACAGTTTCAAATATACTCCAACCAGTATTATATCTACGGTCTGGACGTTGCCAGCTCTAGTTATAGGCTTTACAACCCTGAGAATGATGCATGACCTCAAAATTTTGGACAAGAAAGTCGAACTTCCTGAGTTGGATGACAGCGCGAGTGGCAATCTGCACGTGGAGGTAGTACTGAACAAACAGTACCAGTACATTATGGACGAGATTCCGACTATTTCAGCACATTACACCAAGTCTGGAGATTTTGTTGCACTACTTGAAGTTGGAAACGTTGAGTGGTTCGAAGAGTTTCTACATGAAAATGCGGCCATGATCGAGGTGCTTCGCGTTCTTGACCGAGATGGAGTGCAGTTGTTCGAAATTGTTCAGCGAGTTAGGAGCAGGTGCACCAATGAGCTGGATTGATGAGTTTCAAGAGAACTTAAGTTTTAGACTTGATGAGTTTCAAGTTGAGGCACTTGAGAGCATCAACCGCGAGGAAAATCTGCTGGTGGCTGCACCAACTGGAGCCGGTAAGACCATAATTGGTGACGCCGCAATTTACTACAACTTGAAGAAAGGGTTGGGCAACTCCGTCTACTACACAACTCCTATTAAAGCGCTCTCCAACCAGAAGTACAACGAAATGTGTGCGACTTTTGGAAGTGAAAATGTTGGCTTGATTACCGGAGATGTGGTCATCAATCGTGTAGCACCAGTCATAATTATGACAACGGAAGTTCTACGCAACATGTTATATTCAACTACTACTGATGAGTTGAACGTGAAGTGCGTTGTTCTAGATGAGGTGCATTTTCTGGGGGACAAAGTGCGCGGAAGTGTTTGGGAGGAAGTGATTATACATCTCCCGCTGGATTGCAACATAATTTCACTTTCTGCAACAGTTTCCAATCTGGAAGAGTTCGGTGGTTGGCTGAACTATGTTCGCGGCAACTGCAAGGTTATTCTTACTGAAAAGCGCCCAATTCCGCTAAAACAACTGGTTGCGTTGCAGGGCAACAAAAAGTCAACGGTTGATATTCTGCGACTCTACGAAAATGGCAAGTTGAATGCTGAACTTGTTCGTCGAATGCGGGCACCAGCTGCGCCAAACAACGCGTTTAGGCAGAAGGGGAGAGGGGTTGTCCGTTATAATGCGATTAGAAATTCTGTTCGCTTACCGCGTAGAATTGAAGTGATTACGAAGCTGAAACAAATGGATATTCTACCGTGCATCTTCTTCATCTTTTCGCGCAAGGGTTGTAATGATGCTGTCAATGCAATGCTGAGGTCTGGTATGGCGTTGACAACTAGTCAAGAGCGTGCGCAGATTGAGGACTACATTGAAACTGAGGTGAAGAAAAAAATCAGTCAGGCAGATTACGGCGTGCTTGATTTTGCGAGGTGGAAAGATGCACTGAACAGGGGCTTCGCGGCTCATCATGCGGGTTTTATTCCAGTGTTTAAGGAGGCGGTTGAATATTTGTTCGAGCGTGGAATTATAAAGGTTGTTTTTGCAACTGAAACTCTTGCGCTTGGAGTGAATATGCCTGCGCGAAGTGTCGTCATCGAAAAGCTCAGCAAATATGACGGCACTGGGCGCGTTAACCTTACTCCAGGCAAGTTCACGCAGTTGACCGGTAGAGCAGGGCGGCGTGGATTGGACAAGATTGGTTATGCAGTTGTTTTGAATGACTACGGTTTGCGGCCGCGTGACATTGCTTCACTTGCATCAACTAGGGTTTATCCGCTGATTTCGTCGTTCATGCCTGGTTACAATATGGCGCTCAACTTGGTGCACAAGTCAGACATAGAATATGCAAAAGGTGTGTTGCTGAAATCCTTCGCACAATATCAACTAGATCAGAAATTCAGCAAGTTAAAAGAGCACATGGACAAGGATAAGAGCGCCCGCACTTCAAAGAAACTCCAGAGAACTGCCGATGAAGGAAATGCGATCGCTAGTAGATTT
>AXYY01000042.1 GCA_000485475.1 Candidatus Ancillula trichonymphae ImTpAt | reverse complement strand
CAGGTGAAGATACGACATACTTGATTTGTCCAGCATTTGCCCATTGCTCCAAGTAGCAGTAAATGATATTGTCGTAGCGAAAAGCTGGTGGAAGACAGCATACAGGTTGATTTACGGTTGCAAGTAAACCGTTGATGTCAAATGCTTGTTCAACATAATCTGAACCCATCTCCAATGCCTTTGTTGTTAACCGTTAAAGTGTTCTGACTGCTTGGTGCAAGCGGTGCCAAGTAGACATTGCCTTTATTCTCTCTGTCCTCTTGTTTCTTGATCGGATATTGACACAAATTGCCCCACTCTTGTTGATAATAATTGACCTTGATGTAGGGTTTTACTGCTGTTTTTGCATAAACTACTTTTGGCGCACCATCCTTGAACAAATTATTATTCAGCCAGTATTTCTTAATGCTATGAACATAAACGTAGTCCTTATTTTCACGAACTTCTGCACCTTGAGTGGTTGCAACTTTATCATCTCTTCTAAAACATACCGTAAGTTCCTTGAAGCATAACTGCTGGTGCGTAAACATCCCAGAAAACCACCAATCTACCATCATGACTGAGATCAACTCAGCTAAGTAGTTCAAATAGTCATAAAATGAACCGTAAAAGGGCTTAATTGTGCGCATAACGTTGAACTTACTGAGATAACTTTGCATAGAACCAGTCTCGATGTTGAATCCACTATAAAGATTTGTGCGTGTCATTATCTTGTGAAACAACTCCGGAAAATGTGCCATAACGGGTCTGGATCTCATAGCGCCTGCCCGCATATAAAATACCAGTTTTCGGCACTGTGAAGTCCATTTTGTTGGCAGTTTGTGAAACTGCTCCGTCTTTTAAGTGATGATTTACACTCTCAGATTTGCTCCAATTTTCAACCTGAAAGCCATTGGTAGTAAAGTTCCGAGTTTATTGGTCATAGATTACCCCATTCAGTTGCCACAAAGGTGAAGTTGTTAAATTCTTGGGTGGTAGAATATCGATTGCTCTCATATTGCTGCAAGTTGATGTTATCAATGATGGTTCCTCCGCACATGCCATCACCTGAATAAAACTCGTTGCCCAGTTTTTGGTTAACTGAATACATAGTCGCGTGCTTGTCAGCGTAACTCAGTCGTAAGCCGTATAGGTCGCATTCTCCAGTTCCCAAAATCGCAAGTGTTGCAATTCTACCAGCATCCGTGTAAACATCTCGGTTTAAAACAACGTCGTAAATGTGGTTTAAATCGTCGTTTATCGGCACTGTGGTATGGGGTATATTTTTTTAAGTGGAGACTAAAGGCTTCAATCGTGCAGAACTGCCCTTTATGCCTATACTACAAGGTCTTTATTATCAGGAACTAGAAAGGTATATTCTACTTTGTAACCGTCAGCGGGTACGTTTACATGTGCTCCTTGTGCGGGTAGTCCAATTGAATTATTACTGGGGGTTGTTATAAATTCTGAACTCTGGAAAAAGTCAAAACCAATATCGCTATTGTCCTGATTTGCAGGCACACTCCAGGAAAGTGGCAAGATGTTGTGCGCATAGGGCGTAGTAAAGATAATAACCTTCACCAAGTGAACCATCAAACAACTTCTTGATTAAATTTGTTCTCTTTATTAGAACCGCGCATGAACTTCATTTCTTTTTGAGTTGCACTTTGAATACCAAGATTGCACAACGTATGGAGCACCGTTTACCAACTTGCCCCTGTGAATAAAACTGCGAGTATTACTTGGGGGTCCCTTGTAAAAGGCCATCAATATAAATCTGCTTGTATTTAGTTTCAATTAGTAATTCACACTGCATTTTTACTCCTAAACATTATAATTATATAACTACTTTGCCTTGTCAAATACTCTTGTGAAGTTGCAATTTGCCCAGCACTTATTACAACATTCTTGTTCACAAAAATTGCCTTGATAACGTTGTTGGCGATGTATTCCATTTGTTCAGCGGTAATGCCGTTGTTTACTTACTGGCACGTATTGCATTGGACTTTGTCCATGTCGCATCATGGTGATTTCGCGCTGGGATTGTGAGGCATAAGGTGCTCGGATAACCGCCTCTTGTTTTCTAGCAAGTTCTGCTAGTTTTATCTGGCTGGTAGTTCCAGATATTTCTTGTTTAAGTTCTAGTTCCGCTTGCTTCAGTCGATTGGTAATCTCCAACTGTTCTTTTTAAAGTTATCATCGCTTGCTGATATGCAATCATGGGCTTCATAGTTTGACTTTGAGTTTTTGTATCGATGTCTCCAAACTGGAATTTTACTTGCGACAATTTCTCAAATACTGTGTAAAGCTTATTAACCTCATCATTCGCATTTTTAGCATTCTTGGCAAGTGCAGCAAAAACCGCTGCCTGCGTGTATCCCCATACATTACATCTGAGCTCATACCAGTATTATACTAAGCAGTATTTTGTTGTGGTAAATTCTTTTACAGAGTTATACGCCAGACTTGAAATGTAGATATTTACTTCTGAATTTGTTAAGACATCATCCACATTCCAAGTTGCAAAACTATCAAGTGGTGTTCCGTCCGTGCAACGCCAAGCTTCGTTACCGTCTCAGGTAAGTAGTAGGTTGTTCACTTTTTCAGCGAGCATTCCAACTGATATTCTACTATTTCCATAGCACAAAACACATATACCGTTACCGTCCTGACTGCGTTGTTATTACCTACCTGCAGCGCGCATATCAGACTTCAGTAGATTAGCAGGTGTTGACGTGACCTATCACGTATGGTTTTAACGCGCCGTTTTCGCCAAATCGATCTTCCCATTCGATCCTTTAAGGAACCCTGTCAATGTAGGCAGTAAAACCGTTACTAGTTAAATACTCTTGCAGTTCTGTTAGTAAGTTAAGATTAGTTCTACTCATTTGTTATTTCCATTCTAATATTTCCCACATTCTATCCATAAATATGTCAATGATTTCTCTTTCAACTCTGTCTTGGTTCTTGTCTCTAATCTTTTCATATACTTCAGTACCTTTTTTAAGAAATGTGCACCACTAACATTTTTTGTATAGCGCGCCATCTGGCATTTGTCCGTTTCCTCTGCTTCCCCATCCTAAGTCTTACGCTTGCACATAAGCAGGTGGATTTTTCCAGCCAAATGCAATGTTGTAATTGTCTAAATCCCATATTTCAAGCGTGGTATCCATAGTGTTTTTCTTTTCTCTACGAGACCACCCATAGGATTATACGGAATAAAGGCTTTGGTTCTACCCTGCGCATGCGCATCTTCATTTGTTCGAATAACCCCTGGTACATAGAGAGTTACTACGGCTGCCATTGCTGCAGGTCTGAAAAGCTCTTCTCTGAGTTTGTGCCTTGCCTTTTCCAAGAAATCAGCAGTCTCTTTTTAGTGTCCATGTTTTTGCTACCCATACACTGTGTTATACCATAAAATATCCTGCTTACTATAATGCAAATATGATTAGCAATGGCGTTTTAGAGACACTAGATATTATCTTGTTGACAACTGTGCTTACAAGTGCAGGAACTGTGCTGATCAAGTTTAAGGCAGTTCATAACTGGCTGCACAAAGACATCAGTAAAGACATATTGGAACTAAAGAAAGATGTGCTTAAACTCCAGTGTTCACAGAGGGGCTGCTGCCTGTGATATTGAGCGTATCACACAATGCAGGAGCAGACTATAAAGCACTTGGTGGCAATGGCATAGGGGATATTAAGTTAGGAGAATTGTTGGAACAGTATAAAAAAAAGATAAGGAAATAACATGAAAAATCTCTTAAAAGTAAAGTCAATTATAACATTGAGTTTGACACTAGCGGTTATAGTTTTGTCAATATTGTCAGTGGTT
>AXYY01000041.1 GCA_000485475.1 Candidatus Ancillula trichonymphae ImTpAt | reverse complement strand
ACCTTTTCCAGGTTGCTCGCCGTACCTGTATTGGCAGTGCCGCCATCTGTATTGTCTTTGTTTCTGACATACAGCGACGTGTAACTTGCTGTGAACGCGCTAATGATGCAGATAATCAGCGGGTTCTGCGTTAAACTTGACTCTGGCATTACTCCAACCACTGACAATATTGACAAAACTATAACCGCTAGTGTCAAACTCAATGTTATAATTGACTTTACTTTTAAGAGATTTTTCATGTTATTTCCTTTCTAAATACGGTTTACTAAACTTTCAACATAACGACTACCGCTCAGTACTTCCGAACCCAGCCGTATTATAGCACACAAGTATTGTATTTTGTGAATTTTTACAACAACACAATAAACAACAGCACCTCCAAACTGCGAGACTTGACAATTCTATCAAGTTGTGGTATAACAGGGGCGTATGGTAAAAGAGGACTCAATTGAAATTGAGGGCGTAGTCCTGGAAGCTCTACCTAACGCGATGTTCAGGGTGTCGCTTGTTGATAACGACAAGGTGATCCTTGCGCACGTGTCTGGGAGAATGAGACAGCACTACATCCGCATTTTGCCCAACGACCGCGTTCTAGTCGAGATGACGCCATACGACTTGACCAAAGGGCGCATTACTTACCGCTACAAGTAGGAAAAATAATGGTAGACCTCAACGAATTCGACACAAGAATTCCCCCGCAGGACTTAGATGCTGAGCGTGCGGTGGTCGGTGGTCTACTGCTGAACTCCAATGCGTTCGCAGATGTTATAGATATTCTTGACGCTGATGATTTCTACTCCGCGCAGTGTTCAGTTATATTTCAAGCAGAAATCGATTTGTTCGCAGATGGTTTACCAGTTGATGCGATAACTGTTTCAGATACGTTGCGCAGCAAGGGTGAACTTGAGAAGATTGGCGGCGCACTTGCAATTCACGAAATAGTTGAGAGTACGCCCAGTACTGCTAATATTGCACATTATGCGGGTATTGTTCACAAAAAGTCAACGATGCGTAGAATTATTCGAGCAGGTGCGATAATTGAACAACTGGGTTATTCAGCACAAGATGACATTGAAAATGCTATCAACATTGCGCAAACTGAGACTTACGAGCTCTCTGAGAATTCCAACGCGTCAGATTTACGACAACTTGTGGATTTGGTTGGCCCCACGCGCGCAGTTATTGAGGAGGCCAGGAATTCAGATCAGATAAATGGTGTTCCAGTTGGAATACGGCAACTAGATGAAGTGTTGCACGGACTAAAAGGTGGACAAATGGTGGTGGTTGCTGCGAGACCCGGTGTTGGAAAATCAACTTTTGCACTTGATATCGCCCGAAATGCGACAATTCGTAAGAACATCCCCACGATAATCTTCAACCTCGAAATGGGCTACGAGGAAATCGTAATGCGCCTGCTCAGTGCGGAGAATGCGATCGCCCACAACAAGTTAGTTCGCGGAGAACTTGACAATATGGAGTGGCAGCGAATTGAGGCATTTGAGAATAGACTGGTTGACACAGAGGGGAACTCGGTACCGCTATTCATCGACGATTCTGCAAATATGTCCATGATGCAGATTAGGACGAAGTGCAGGCGTTTGTCTAGTTCGAAAACGGATCTAGGGTTGGTCATCATCGACTACTTGCAGTTGATGTCATCAGGCGGAAAAGATGAGTCGCGCCAGCAAGAAGTTGCAGGTCTCTCGCGCAAGATTAAACTACTGGCAAAAGAATTGAACATTCCGATTATCGCGATCTCGCAGCTGAACCGTACTTCTGAACAGCGCCATAACAAGCGCCCGCAGCTTTCAGATCTGCGCGAATCTGGTGCAATTGAGCAAGATGCAGACATCGTGCTGCTTGTGCATCGAGAAGAAATGTATCACAGCAAGGATGATGACCCCAACGAAGCCAGACCTGGTGAAGCGGATATTATAGTGGCGAAGAACCGTGGTGGAATTACTGCAGAAGTTGCCGTTGCTGCGCAATTGCATTATTGTAGATTTGTGCCACTTTCGAGGGACCTCTGATGGAGCTTGAGCTAATTAACAACGCCGATGACTCCGAGTTCGCCGCACTTGACAAGTCTGGTAGAAAAATTGGCATGGTTTATTATATCAACCGTCCAGCATATCTGGACCTCTACCACACTGAAGTTGATCCTCAGGTGCAGGGAAAACACGTTGCGCAGAATATGCTACACCTGGTTTTTCATATATTCGCACGCACAATCCGCAAAATATTCGTAAGATGTCCGTATGTTCAGAAGTTTCTCAGTGGACATAATGAATATGATGATTTGTTGTGTAACTAGAAAGGGGCAGTGATGGAAAAGTCCAAGAAACCAAAACCAAGTTCGAAGTCGCGCAGTCGGCAACCTGGATCTGCGGCATTTGCAGAATTCATGACTAGTAACTGGGAGAATCATCCTGATAACCAGGCACTTGATTTCATTCCAGAGAAGCAATTTGCAGCCGCTCGTCGCAAGAAGTTGAGCCAGCGGTTCCCGCATGATCGATTGTTGATTTTTGCAGGGGAGACGAAAGTGCGTGCGAATGACATTGATTACAAGTTCCGTCCACATTCAGCATTTGTGCATATGACTGGACTCGGAATGGACTACGAACCTGGTGCAGTTTTGATGTTTGAGCCCGTCAGTGTTCGCCAGAATTATAAGGACAAGAAGAAACTACACACGCATATGTGTACACTTTACATTGAACCGATGAAGGATCGAACAACTGATGAATTCTACAAGTCTGCGAAATATGACGAGTTCTGGATCGGTAAGAAGCCATCATTGCAGATGTTCGAAATTGCTACTGGAATTCGCGTACTGCCGAAATCTGAGCTAAAAGACGTACTTAAGAAGAACATCGACATTCTCGGTAAAACTCGCATGATCTCGGAGGAAAGTAGTGATGAAAAGTTACTGGAAGCGTGTGCGGAATTAAGGTTGGTTAAGGATAGTTGGGGGATTAAACAACTAGAAAATGCGGTGAAAGTGACAAAGGAGGGTTTTGAGGATGTCATACGCGCGATTCCGAAGTTGACTGAACAACCGCGCTCCGAAAAGGCAATTGAGGGGATTTTTGCAGCAAAAGCATTAGCGAAGGGCAACGGGGTTGGTTACGAATCAATTGTTGCATCGGGTGAACATGCGACCACGCTGCACTGGATGCGAAACACGGGGGTTTTACACAGGGGTGAACTTTTGCTGTTGGATGCAGGTGTTGAGATGGATTCACTTTATACTGCGGACATTACGAGGACGTTGCCGATTTCAGGTGAGTTTACACACTGCCAGAGGAAGGTGTACGACATTGTACTACAAGCTGCAAATACCGCATTTCGTCAGGCACGGCCCGGAAACACATTCGGTAGTGTACACGATGCTGCTATGCGCGTAATTGCTCAGGGGCTTATTGATTTGAACATCTTGAAGATTAGTTTAGAGGAGGCGCTGAGCGAAAACGGTGGACAACACAGGCGCTGGATGTGTCATGGGACTTCGCATCATCTGGGGCTCGACTGCCATGACTGTGCAGATGCTCGTAGATCTGAATATATAGACGGTATTTTGGAACCAGGCATGGTGTTCACAATTGAACCTGGTCTCTACTTCAAGCACGACGATATGCTGGTTCCCCGAGAGTTTCGTGGCATCGGCGTGCGGATTGAGGACGATGTTGTTATTACAGATGATGGTGTCCGCAACCTGAGTGAGGAGATTCCACGCAATCCTGAACATGTCGAATCCTGGATGAAGATACTTTGGAGCAGTTAATTTCCACTGTTTTTTACAACTGTGAAGTCGTGAACTTCTCGGTTCGCATTCAGCGCCTTTTATTCGAAGTTAGTGACTAATCTACCAAAAATCGGTTCGCACGCAGTCACACCCAGAACTTCTGAAATCTGCTTCGCGTAGTTTTTCCAGTCAGTTGCAACTCTCCAGATTCCGTCATTGACAAGTGAGTGCAGAACTAGAGCTTTGAACTCGTGGTTAATCGACCTATGCTTCCTGTGTTTCTTTTTTTTGGGGCCACGGATCTGGAAAAAATGTCCAGAGTTCGGTCAATCTGCGGGAGGGGGGTCTGCAGTGAAAAGTAGTTGTTAGCAAAAAGTTCATATGCGTCCGCCTGAATAATCTACACATTCGTAGTCTCCTGTGTATTCATCAAATACAAGGTGTGTGCAACCCCAGTTTATACACCTCAATTGCAACAAAATCCGCATCTGGCTGGAGTTTTGCCGCGCACAATCTGGATTACCTTGTCCAGATCCAATTTACACAACCAATCCGCTTGCCCTTCTTAGTAAGACCCCCAGACCCATCGTCTCAAACAGCGCGCTCAACGGTTTCGAGCCGTCCGAAACATACTACTCATGCATGCTACTCCACGCACTTTCAAGGTGCTTACTCAAACGACCTTCACGATTCACGAACGAGCGGATCGGTCGGAAAACTTTTCTTGTACTACTCTTCTCCAAGAAAATCAATTATTCTAGTTATACCTTCGCGAATGTCCTCTTTACTCAGGGCATACGAGAAACGGATGTGGTTCTTGATGCCGAAACTGTCCATGGAAACAACCGCAACTAGGGTTTTTTCAAGCAGTAGTTTCACTAACGAGGTGGTGTCATCAGCGACCAGTTTTTCATGCGAAAGTGGGGTATTCAACAACTTCTCAACATTTACTATTACGTAAAACGCACCATCTGGAATATTAAAACTAACACCTCTTGAAGAACTACTGCCGATTCGAATCTGCTCGAGCAACGAAACGATCAAGTTCCGCCGTTCCTCAAGAATTTTACGCATCTTGGCAAAGTGATCACTAGGAGTTTCAAGTGCTGCTAGTGCGGCTTTCTGCGCAATATTGTTAACGTTCGAGCTCAAATGCCCTTGCAGTTTCAGAATCTGCGCGGCGACCCAACCAGGAGCGATCAGGTAACCAACTCGCCAACCAGTCATCGCATAACTCTTCGAGACGCCATTTACAAGAATTGTTTGCTCTGCTAGTTCTGGCAGTACCTCCAAAATATGAGGCGCAGTTTCGCGCTGCGATGCAAGTTCTCCGTAAATCAGCGACTCGTAGATTTCATCAGAAATCACCCAGACATCAGTATTCAGTAGCACCTCCCCAATTGCATACAACTCATATGCTGCATACACAGCGCCAGTTGGATTGCATGGGGAGTTGATTATAATTGCCTTGGTTTTACTACTAATCGCGCTCTGTAACTCGTCCGGAGTGACCTTGTAGTTGTTTTGTGCGTCTCCAGGAATGTTGACAACTTTCGCACCATGATATTCCGCAACCTCGTAGTATGTGAGCCAGGAAGGACCTAGTAAAATTATTTCATCACCCGGATTTAACACAGCAGCTAGTACTTCGAACACGGCCTGTTTTCCACCGTTCGTGACAACCACTTGCTCCTCAGAAACCTCAGCAACAGTCCCGTGCAGCTGCTGTATACGGTTGACTTTTTGTGCAATCTTCGCGCGCAAATTGGAAAGCCCGGCACTTGAGGAGTACCTGTTGCTCGCA
>AXYY01000040.1 GCA_000485475.1 Candidatus Ancillula trichonymphae ImTpAt | reverse complement strand
AGATGACATTGGTTGCGTATCTCGAGAACTTCGATTGGATGAAGCGCATCGACCTTTTCCGCAAGAGTTACAAGGAGCGCGCGTACGCAATGATCGCCGCACTTGAAAAATATCTACCAGAGTGCACATTTCAGGCACCGAGAGGTGGTGGTTTTTATATCTGGTTGAAGTTGCCTGAAGGAGTGCGTTCAGATAAAATACTGTCCTATGCATCGTTCGACGCGGGAGTTGTATATGTTCCTGGAACTGGATTTTACGCGGACGGTCGAGGTGCTGAGTATGTCAGAATTTCATTTTGTTATCCTAGTAGTGAGGAAATTACAACTGGAATTGAGCGCCTGAAAATGCTATTGATGCATATAAACAACAAAAAGTAATCCACAAAATAAATACTACAAGCAGAAGAATGCTACAAGATGTTGTTTTTCAACTTAGAAAGTAGCCAGAATGCGATAGAAAACAGCACAATTGCAAAGGACGGCGGTATGTCAAGAACCACACTAGCAAGAATTCCGAGGATGACGCACGAACTGGAAACCGCGATGGACAAGATGATGACAACAACTGGACGCGCTGCGAGGTTGATGGCTGTGCTCGTGGGCGTAATCAGTAGTGCAAAAAGCAGCAGCGTACCAACAACATGAATTGACATGGTCACCGCGAATGACAGCACCAGAATAAATATCATGTTCAAGAGTTTCACGCGCACACACTTGGCTTGTGCGACAACTGGTGTTATGGACGCGAAGAGTAGTGGTCGTCCGATGACTATCATTGTGACTACTACCAGAATTGTTACCGCGAAGAAGAGCCAAAGACTAGTGTTGTCAATTGCTAAAATATTGCCGAAGAGAACTGACTGCATAGTTTTACTAGCCTTTGATGATAATGAAGTAAAGTAGAGCCCCAGAGTAGTTCCGAACGCCAAAATCGAACCAGTTGCAACTTCACGAGTAGAAGCTTTTTTGCCAAGCAGTCCAATAAATAAACCGCCGAGTGTGCAGAAACTGACCAAACCGAAGAGTGGTGAAACTCCAAGCCAAACTGCGCCAGTTGCGCCAGGAATGCCAATGTGCGAAATTGCGTGTGCGGAAAATGTGTAGTTGCGGATGATGACGAAATAGCCCAAAACTCCTGCCGCAATGCTCGTCAAGAGTCCAGCCAAAACTGCATGAAGCATAAACTTGTACGAAAACAGCTCAACTAATGTCATGATCACCAACTCGCAGAGTCTTCAAGTGTTCTAGCAAGTCACCAAAATCCTTGTGCTCGTCATCGTCCAACTTCTGATAGTGCGCGTGCCCATCAACAAGGTAAATCACGCTCGAAAGCACCGGCAGCAAAAGCCCCAGATCATGTGCAACTATTAGCGTAGTCATGCAATTTTGAGCATTCAGCTGTTTGATCAACTCGACAATTCCGCGCGCAGAATTTATGTCAAGTGCGGATAGTGGCTCATCAAGAATTAGTATTTGAACATCGCAAACTAGTGCCGCAGCAATCATAATGCGCTGTTTTTGTCCGCCAGAGAGCTCACCGAACCGCTTATTAGCAAAACTACGCGCATCAACTTTTTCAAGTGCCGAATCCACAAGTTCTTTAGTTCTTGCAGAGTTCGCATTACTAAGGAAATACTTTTCACCATTTGCACCAAGCTCAACGATATCACGCGCACGCACTGCCATTTCAATACTAATCTGGTAGTTTTGCGGAACATAACCAAGTCTCGCATTATCCTGAACCGCTACTTTCCCACTAGTTGGATGCAGAAGTCCCAGAACCAACTCTATTAGCGTGGTTTTTCCAGAACCGTTCGATCCAATTACCGCAGTGACTTCACCTGACTCAATGTTAAAACTACCCTCAGACCAGATAATTCCACTGCCGCGATCAATTGCAACATCATGAAATGAAATGCACGTGGACAAATCTACTCCCTGTTTTCGCGATAAAACTTGATCAGTGCGCGGGTTGAAGAATCTTGTGCATTTAGTGCATCATCGTCAGTTGAAAGTGCGGGAAAAATCTCAAGTGCAAGTACTTTTCCAAGTTGAACTCCCCACTGGTCAAACGAATTCAGCCCCCAAACGATGCCCTGAACAAATGTAATCTGCTCATAAAGTGCGATGAGTGAACCAACAACTGCAGGTGTCAAGTTCCTGAAAACAATGGAGGTTGTTGGGCGATTACCATCAAAAACCTTGGCGTTGATCAAGTCCTCAGGCACTCCTTCTGCAGCAACTTCATCTGCTGTTTTGCCGAATGCAAGTGCCCTAGTTTGCGCGAGGAAGTTCGCCAAAAACAGCTCATGAACATCCTTCTTGCTCACACCATCATCATCTTTTAGTGCATGTGTTGGATTAACAGCCGCGATGAAATCTGCAGGAATTAAACGCGTCCCTTGGTGAATCAGCTGATAAAATGTGTGTTGTCCGTTGGTTCCTGGTTCGCCCCAGAAAATCTCACCAGTTTGAATATCAGTTCTTGAACCGTCCGCGCGAACAGTTTTACCATTCGACTCCATAGTCAGTTGTTGCAGAAATGCTGGAAATCTGTGTAAATACTGCGCATATGGCAAAATTGCGTGTGTGTGTGCGTTGTAGAAATTCACATACCAAATATTGAGCATCGCCAAAATGACAACTGGATTACTACTAAACGGATTTGTGCGAAAAGACTTGTCAATTGCGTGAAAACCACTCAGAAAATCGCGAAAAACTTCTTCACCATAAATAATCGCCAGATTCGCTCCAATCGCGGACTCAACGGAATACCGCCCACCAACCCAGTTCCAAAAGCCAAAGGTATTTTCTGCGGAAATTCCAAACTTCTTGACCTCATCAAGTGCAGTTGAAATTGCAACAAAATGTTTACTAATCGCGTCCCTTTTGTCAGCTCCTAAAGTGCGCAAATTGCCCAAAAGCCACTTCTTCGCAATGCGTGCGTTCGTCAAGGTCTCAAGAGTTGTAAAAGTCTTCGAACATACAATGAACAGGGTTGTTTCAGGGTCTAGATCTTTGAGCTTCTCGCTGATGTCAGTTGGATCGATGTTCGAAACATACCGCACAGTAATATTGGAGTTCGCGTAACCACGCAGCGCCTCGTAGACCATAACTGATCCCAGATCCGAACCACCAATCCCTATGTTGACAACTGTCTTGAATTTCTTACCAGTTACACCGCGCTTCTCGCCGGATCGAACAGCACCTGAAAATGCGAAGATCCTGTTCAGCACTTCCCACGCATCTGAAATCACATCTTGTCCATCAACTATTAGAGTTCCTTTCTTGCTCTCTGGATAACGAAGAGCTGTGTGCAGCACTGGACGGTCTTCTGTGTTGTTGATGTGTTTACCTGTGAACTGGTCCTCAATTGCTTGCTTCAAGTTGATTTCATTTGCGAGCTCCTCAAATAATTTAAGTGTAGAATCGTTAATCAAGTTCTTTGAGACGTCAATGTGCAAGTCACCAGCCTCAAATGTCATCTTTTCAGCGCGCTCGGGGTCTTGCTTAAATGCAGCCCTCAGATCGAAATTCTTCATCTTGGCATACTCTTTTTGTAGTGCTTTCCACGCCTTAGTCCTTGAAACGCCCGCAGTTCCACCTTCTAAATTACCAGCAACCTTGCTCATCATTCTCCTTATATTACTTTCTTGTCATTATACCATACACCCGCAGCAACTTCTAAATGTGAAGATAAATGTGCACTTAACCTGTAAACTGTGATGTACTGACTCTGGTAGGAGAGTAGAAGAAGAGGTTGTAAATGAAAAAACTACTGTAAAAACGGTTGCAATTGTAGGTCTCTTAGGTGTAGTAATTGCCTGTGCTTCTTTTTTCCTGTTTACCAAGTTGTTCAGTGCTAAAACTGCAAATGACACGATTGATACTTCGGCGAGCAGTTCAGTTACGCGCGAACAACAAGTTGAAGATCTCTTGAAGAAAGTGAATGTACAAGCCCCTAGTATGACTACGATAAAGCAACTGCCTCCATTAAAGCATTTGAAGATTATAAAAAGGAGACCAGTTTAACTGCGGCACTTACCAAGTACGCGCAGGAAAAAGCCAAACTTGTTAAATATGCGGATATGAGCAACATAACGCACATCTTTTTCCATTCGCTGATAGTCGCGACCCGCAGATTACTTTTGTAAAGGACTCCAATGGCGGATACAACCAGTACATGGCAACTGTTTCGGAGTTCAAAAAGATACTTGAGGAGCTGTATAAGCGCAACTTTGTCCTCGTGAGCATGCATGACATTGCACAGTTGGACGCTAGTGGAAATATGGTTGGGGGCACGATTATGCTACCAGAAGGCAAAAACCTCTAGTGATTTCGCAAGATGATGTCAATTATTACGACTACATGCATAACGCAAGTTTTACAGACAAGTTGATGGTTGGAGACGATGGTCGTGTAACAACTCAGTATACAACTGCAGCTGGAGAGAAAAACAGGGCGAGTATGATCTAGTGCCCATTTTAGACAACTTCATAAACAAGCATCCTATTTTTCCTACCGCGGCAGAAAAGCAATACTGTGCATAACTTGGTTGCAATGGAGTTCTGGGGTATAGAACTGGGGACTCGTCACCAAATCGACAGACGGAAACGCGGAGGCGAAGAAAAACTGCAGACGCGCTAAAAGCAGACGGTTACGAGTTCGCGAGCCACAGTTGGGGGCGGCACATCGGCTTCAAAGTGTCCACTGTTTAGTCAGTCCTGAATGATGACGAGTTGTGGGATAAAAGAAGTGAAGCCAATTCTGGGGCCGACTGATCTCTTCGTCTACCCGTTCGGACAAGATTTGGCTGGTGTTGAAGAGAATATTCAGGTGCCAAGTTCAACGACCTGTATAATCGAGGTTTCAGATATTTTGCTAATGTTGATGGTTCGCAGCCGTCCTGGATTCAGGTGCACGCGAAATATGTGCGGCAAGCGCGCAGGAACATTGATGAATACAGAACGCTCTATACAACCCTGAACTTCTCACCGATCTGTTCACAGTTTCTGATGTCTGGGACAAAGCGCGTCCAAACACCTGTAAAACCAATCTAGTCCAGTGTGCATTTAGTTGTTTGAATTATGCGGGCTACGAACCGCTCTGCTTGCTGTGTGTGCGAGCTGAAGACTTGAGCGTCCTCGTGCTTTTCTGAACAAGTTTATTGATGATGCGCGGTTGCTCAGTTGTCCCGTTCTCGTATGCGTCTACGCATTCTCTAGTGACGATAACGCCTTCAACATCTGACATCGACGGGATCTCGAACATTATCGGCTCTAGTATTTTCTCCAGAATTGAACGCAATCCACGAGCCCCGATGCCACGCTTTTTGGCAAGCCGTGCAATGCCAGTTATCGCATCATCATCAAACTGCAAGTACGCGTTATCATACTCAAAAAGTTTCCTGTATTGATCAATCAACGAGTTTTTGGGCTCAACCAGAATTGCACAAAGTTGTTCCTCGTCCAAATCACGCACATATGTAATCACTGGTAACCGTCCGATGAACTCCGGAATCATGCCGAACTTCTGCAGGTCATCAGTCTGGACATCTTTTAGAACATCTTTTTGGGCACTAGTCTTCGTACGCAGTGGAGCCCCAAAACCAACACCAGTTTTAGTCGTCCGCTGAATAACAATCTTGTCAAGTCCTGAAAACGCGCCTGAAACTATAAAGAGTATGTTCGTAGTATTGATGTTAACGAATTCTTGGTGCGGGTGTTTGCGACCACCAGCTGGAGGAACGGACGCAGTCGTCCCCTCAATAATCTTGAGAAGTGCCTGCTGAACGCCCTCACCTGAAACATCACGCGTTAAACTAGACGAGTCCGTTTTGCGCGCCAACTTATCAATCTCGTCGATGTAGATAATTCCAGTCTGCGCCTTCTCAATATCACCACCCGCATTTTGAATCAGCCGCAGTAAAATATTTTCAACATCTTCACCGATGTAGCCGGCCTCAGTAAGTGCGGTCGCGTCAACGATAACGAACGGAACATCCATAATCTTCGCGAGTGTTTGCGCTAGATATGTCTTACCAGTTCCAGTCGGCCCCATCAGTAGCACATTCGACTTAGCAACTTCAATACTTTTCTCTTGTTTTTTCACACTACCATATGGAGAAATACGCTTGTAATGGTTATACACAGCAACACTAAGAGCACGCTTCGCATCGTTCTGCCCTATAACATATTGATCCAGGTGCTGATAAATATCCTTCGGCGAGGGAATCTTCGTCCTGCGAGCTTCTTCAAGATGGCTAAACTCCTCAGATATAATCTCGTTGCAAAGTTCCAGACATTCATCACAGATGTTAACGCGCGACCCAGCAATAATTCTGCGCACCTGCCTAGCATGTTTGCCACAAAACGAACACCTGTAACTGCGAACATCTTGTCCACCTTGCGCTGCACTCAACCTCTGTTGTTCCATGTGTTCATTATATCACAACCCTATGACATTTTGAACTACTTATCTACTAGATAACAACTAAATGCACCAGAAAGTTGACACTAGAAAAAAAATGTGCTACACTGTTCAGGTGTTGGCCCTATAGCTCAGTTGGTTAGAGCGCCTGCCTGTCACGCAGGAGGTCGCCGGTTCAAGTCCGGTTGGGGTCGCTGCATGTAAAAGTGCGTTCAGTGCCTCCTTAGCTCAGTTGGTAGAGCAGCTGATTTGTAATCAGCAGGTCGCGAGTTCGAGTCTCACAGGGGGCTCTTGTGTGTTTCAAGAGCAGTTTTGATGCGCGCGTTGCATTATGGATTCGCATGTATTCTGCGGTAACTGTGCAGTTTGTGCGTGAGTTTCTGATGCAAGTTTGGCTCTGTAGCTCAGTTGGTAGAGCGTCCGCCTGAAAAGTGGAAGGTCACCGGATCGATGCCGGTCGGAGCCACTGTTGCATATGCACCCGTGGCTCAATGGATAGAGCGTTTGTCTACGGAACAAAAGGTTGGGGGTTCGAGTCCCTTCGGGTGCACCGCCACTTGTGTTTTGCGTGCGCTGAGGTCTGTGCTGAGGTTGACGAAACGGTTGCATTGCTCTGATGACGATTTGACAATGCTAGTGATAGCATGATGATATAGAGCACTCATTTGTATCTCTACTTCATTTGGACATTGATAGCACACTGCGGTTCCACGTCTGACACCGCTATACTAGTGCTTTTGCTTGTTCTGCGCGGTTGCATACATGCTGAATCGTACCGCACTGAAACAGTTGGTGTTGTGGATCTTGGTCCTAGCAATGCTGGGGTACTGGTTATACAGGTTGGTTTTTTGTTTGGGAACAGAACCGTTCGTTTACGAGTGTAACAACCCTGTTCAGCAAGTTGTTCTCCTGCTTGACGCAAAAGACCAGTGAACACCCTGTTGTTCTATACAACGTCAGGATTCATCAACTACCTCTTATACAACAACGAATACAACAACGAAGTGGCACTTACACCATAGCCCTCCTCTAGTTCCTCATCGAAATCAACCTCTCATCTTTCACGCGCATCGCCCGTCGAACACTACTAGATTAAACCTAGCCGCTGAGCAAGCATGGTTGGAGGAGTCGGCTTGTTGAACGTGAACGCATGGATTCCCGGCGCCCCAGATTCAAGTGCAGCAGATGCCAGATCAGTCCAAAACTGCAAGCCAATCTCGTACCTGTCCTCCTCAGTCATCGCAGATTCCAGCGACCTCAGTAATTCTTCGGGAGCCTGAACACCTATGTTCTTCTGCGCTTCTAGTAATCGTGCCGGTTCCCATGATGGCAAAATCCCAGCAAGAATTGGAATCTGAACACCCGCGCGAGAGGCCTTCTTCATGAAGTTGTCGAAGTCTCGAGCAGAGTAGTAGACCTGCGTAATTGCAAAATCTACACCTGCATCCTGCTTCTCAAGCAACTTATCAATTTCTTGCTCAACTGAGGTGCCCGTTACTGGGTTGCCATTCGGAAACGCCGCAACACAAACAACCAACGGTCTAGCAATCGTAGTGAACTTGTTTTTCGCACTTTTCCGGAAGCGTTTTTTGTCCAGCATGCGAATTAGGTGGGTAAGTTGCGCACTGGACGACAACTTTTCATCATCTTCTGCAGCCAGTAGTTTTCGTTTAGGCTCATCACCGCGAAGGGCCAAGAACATGCGTACACCAGCATCCAAAAATGCATCAACTGTTTCTTCAAGCACGCTCTTGGGCGTTGCAATACATGTCAAGTGTGCGATCGGAATAATCGGCGTGTCATCAACAAGTTTCGTAATCACCTTAAGTGATGATGTGTAGTCAAAGCCACCTGCACCGTATGTAATCGAGATGAAATCTGGACGGAGTGCAACTAATTGCTTTGAACAACTCCAAAACGATGCAATTGTAGATTTATTTCTAGGTGGCATCATTTCAAAGGAAAGTACATGTGTTCGTTTCATTTTATACCTCATCTTTCTAAAGTTTTTCGAGTGTATTCTCCAAAAAAGCCTTAGTGTCATCAAGCGAACTAACCTCTAAGTAGTCAATTCCAAGTTGAAGAATTGGGTAGTCGTTCCCCTCATCATTAAACTTGTCACCAACATAAAATAATCTGTCCAATTCAACACCCGTTGATGCGCACAGTTGTCGTATTCCGTATGCCTTATTCATGCCGATCTGCGTAATATCCACAGAAGTGCAACCGCCCGGACGAACTTCGAGATCTGGCAAATGGCGCCGTACGCGCACAGCTAACTCGCGCTGTTTCTCACCAGTTGGGTCCCACTGCTCCTTGTCCTGAACAGGCGCATCCTGCTCTAGTGTTGAAAACGTAATCTGCCCGCCGCGGTCCTCAATTCTGCTTCCACAAGAGGGCACATCCAGGAAGTTCAAGTCCGCAGCAACCTCCAATAGAGCAGCAATCGCCTGAAACTCCTGCGAAGCTGTGAGCGATTTCTTGTAAAGCGCTTTCCACACATGCATTTGGCTGGTGCCCTTATCCGCATCGTAAGTATAATACTGCATCCCAGAAACTGGCAGAATGTGCAGGTTGCTCAAATTTGCATCAACTTTTTCAAGTTCATTCATGACCTGCATTTTCAGCAACTCGAACTTTCCGCCGCTGATTACAGCAACTTTTCGCACTTGAAGTAGCCGCGCTAACAAACTGGTCATATCGGCGCTCATGGGCATTTTTGAACTAGCCAGTGTTCCGTCCAAGTCAAAGATAAAAAGTTCAACCATCATGCGGCACCTCAGGTATAGTTTGCGAAGTCTCACCTGTTCGAACTGCGATCAAATTCCGCCGCTTCGTCCCCTGATATTGGGCTGGAATTGCAGGTAAAGAATAATTCTCGCGCACGCTGCGCATAAGTGCAGTTAAGTCATCATCCGGAAATTTCTTAGTAGTTTGTCGTTTCACCTCTCGCAGTTTTCTGCTGTTTTGTGCAGCCGCTGTTGTCAATTCGTTCGTGCATACGTTGTTCTGCGCAGCAGATCTGGACACTTGCTCATCTTTTTGCACAAGTTCAGGCGCAGGAAACTTATCCACAAGTTTTTCAAATCTCCAAGTTTTGGGCACACTCAACCGCTCAGCGTGTATCGGGCACAAGTCATATTCACCAAGATCGCGCACAGACAGAGGTCCCAGCCACGCCGACTTCTCAGTGTAACTAAAAGTCAAGGTTGCGACCGCTTTATATGAACATTTCGGTTTACTACACACCCGCACAACAACACCTCTTATGAATTCGGTATTGAATCGAACACTTTTGTTTCATCTTCAAGCATGCCTAAACGATTCATTGGAGCAATCCGCATAAAAACGGTCCCGACTATATCTTCTTTTGGAACAAAACCATTGCCTGGTCTGTCCGTGTTGTACCTAGAATCTGCGGAAACTGAACGATTATCCCCCATGACAAAGAACGAGTTAGCGGGAACTATAACGTCAAACGCTTTATCAGATGGGTTCGACCCCTTGTAAACATATGGTTCGTGCGGAAGTTCCTTGTTGTTGATATAAATAGGCTCACCAGATCCCCTGCACGAGACATGATCACCAGCAATTCCGATAACTCGCTTGACCAAGTAACTCTCATCATCCTCGGACTGCAACCCAACAAACTTCAACACATTATCCAAAACTATTGAAGGTTCTTTGCTCTTTTTCAGCGCGAGGTGGTGGTTACGAGTCCAGCCATTAGCATCCCTGAATACAACAACTTCACCTCTCTTAATGCTACTGAAGTGTTTTGAGAACTTGTTGACCAAAATCTTGTCATCAATCTGCAGAGTTTCACTCATCGAGGAACTAGGAATCAAGAACGGTTGTATTACGAACGATTTGATAACCACGGACAACACAACCGCAGCAACCACAACAATAGCAATATCTCTGATGAATGTCTTGACAACGCGCGAGTTGTAGTCTTTACGAACCTCCTTGCGCAAAATTTCAGGCGCTCCGCTGTCAGGTGCGAGCACATGTGTTTCAACTCCCGCAGACGTATCCAAAGGTGTTAAAAATTGCTTACTACTGTTTAGACTATTAGAGTTGAATTCATCAGGCTCATTCATAACATTGACCTCCTTATGTTCAATAGCGTCTGCAGGTGTAGTTGCATTATACGCGTTTATTAGTGCAGAGTTCCTGATAAAACTCTTTTCTACTTGTTGATTAGCCGCACCAAAATCCGCATTAGCGTCCACATCAAAGACTTGCTGCTGTGGCACTTGCTGCCCCGATAACCGAGCAAGTGATGAACTAACAACTTCCGGCGCACCTTTACTTGTGTTTTCAATATTTGTACTTTTAGCCGCATCTTCTACCAGTGTGTGCGGCTCCACACTCAAATTTTCTTGAACCTCGCCCGGATCTGACTGCAGCACGTATTCGTTGTGTAGTTGACTCAACCGCATGTCAAACTTGGCGCGCGCCAAACCAACCGACGTATCATAGGAATCCAGTGGATTTGAAGTATCAACATCAACCATATTGTGCAGCGCATCAATCTCCTCATTTACTGCCCGAATTGCGTCTGCGGAAGCTTGATTAGTCTTGTCCAGTACCGAAGAAAACAGCAAGTTGGAATCTTGTGTAGCATTATTGGAGTTCTCTTTCTGAATTGTACTCAACTTGGCATTCAGCTGTGCGTAACTTGAAAGTGACGAAAACTTCTTCTGATTTAAAACTGTCAAGGAATTCTCGAGGTCAGCGATTGGATCAACAATATCATGATGCGCAAGCGAAGAATTAGACTGCCCAAGAGCATCGTCTTGCTCGTCAATACCCAACGAGCGAAATGCAGATTCAAGCCGTTTTGAATACTTGTTTGTATGCAAATCTACGTTATTCCTATCTTCGCCCATAGTTGACCACCTGTAAATACATTTTACTTGGATTACGAATTACTATCGGTTGTAAACTCTCTTTTCACGAATTCTAGCCTTTTTACCGCGCAAGTCACGCAAGTAGTAAAGTTTTGCACGCCTGACAGCACCACGCATTATAAATTCTATTGAATCAATTGAAGGAGAATGAATTGGAAATTTTCTCTCAACGCCCACACCGAAAGAAATCTTGCGAATTGTAAAAGTTTCATGTATTCCAGAACCACAACGAGCAATTACAACTCCCTGAAACGCCTGAACACGAGATCTATCACCTTCAATAACTTTCACATTTACCTTCAAAGTATCACCAGGTCTGAAATCTGGTATATCCGTACGCTTCATCTCACCATGTATATAATCTAACTTGGTAGACACATCTCTTCTCCTAACTTCGTCTACTTCGCCACGAAAAACGACTAGACAAACATAACTACTTCAACTCAGGCGCATTCCTTCGTGGTAGAAAAACACCGAGTTCCAGTATACCACAACTCAGGGCACATTGTCAAGTTTTCCTACGAACAAGCCCGTGCGCACACAAGTTGATTTGCGTTTCGCGCAGCAAACACAACCATTGGCCTCTTGCTTTGCAAAAGGCCACTACATCTACAACAATTCAACCACCTCAACCATAAAAGTCCTGACCTATTCTATAGCCATAACATTTTTCAGTAATAATACATTTAGCAGCATTTTCATCAACTTGTTTAATTCTAGTCCT
>AXYY01000039.1 GCA_000485475.1 Candidatus Ancillula trichonymphae ImTpAt | reverse complement strand
CAAGTAGAAAGGAAATAAATGAAAAAGTTTAACTACAAGATTACGGATCCAGTTGGAATCCATGCGCGACCAGCTGGACAACTAGTGAAGGTTGCCAATCAGTTCGACTCAGAAATTGTCATCAGTTCTGGCTCAAAACGGGTTGATGCGAAGAAAATTCTAGCAGTTATGACGCTTGGTGTGAGATTCGGACAAGAGATCAAGGTGACGATTTCGGGCGCTGATGAAGATGCGGCACTTGAGAAGATTAGTGCGTTCCTTAAGGAAAACTTATGACGGAAGTTGTTGTAGTAAAAAACAAAGCGCAAGCATCGAGAATTGTTAGCGATCTACTAGTAAAAAGCATTCTCAAGAATCCGAAACTGGTGCTCGGCTTAGCAACTGGATCGACTCCTCTGGAAGTGTATAAAATGCTTGCTAGTAGTGTTAAAAAGCAGGGCATCGACGTTTCAGGTGTTCGCGGTTTTGCGCTTGATGAATATGTCGCACTTCCAAAGGGGCACCATGAGAGTTACCACTTCGTTATCAATTCAACTGTTGTTCAGCCAATTGGTCTCACACCTGAAAATGCGCACGTTCCCAGTGGCGATGCGTCAACTATTCAGCGAGCAGGTGCAGAATATGAGGAACTGATTAAGGCGTCTGGAGGAGTCGATGTCCAGATTTTGGGCATTGGCACTGATGGGCATATTGGCTTCAACGAACCTGGATCGTCACTTGCGTCTAGAACGCGCATAAAGACCTTGACTGAACAAACTAGGCTGAATAATGCACAGTTTTTCAGTAGTATTGATGAAGTTCCTAGTCACGCCATTACACAAGGAATTGGAACTATACTAGAGGCGCGGCATCTGGTGCTGATGGCATTCGGCAGTGCAAAAGCTAAGGCAGTTGCAAACACGCTGGAGGGCCCGGTTTGCGCATTTTGTCCAGCGTCCGCACTTCAACTACATCCGCACGCAACTGTGTTCGTCGATCAGGATGCTGCAACAGAACTTCAGAATATTGACTACTACAAGTGGTCATACGAGAACAAGCCAAGCTGGCAGGAGTTATGAGATGATTGACATTCATTGTCATGGAGGTGCAGGAGTCACATTTGATGATGCGTCTGCAGATTTGGACGTTGCCCTGAACATGCATAAACTTCACGGCACTTCAAAACACTGCATCAGCCTGATTACTGCGCCCTGGGAGGACATACTCAAAAATGTACAGAGAGTTTCGCAGGTCGCGCGCAAACGAGCTGATATTTTGGGCATACATCTTGAAGGGCCGTTCATCTCCAGCGAAGCCAAAGGTGCGCACGATCAACAACATCTGCTAATTCCGTCGAAAGTGCATCTTGATGAATTACTTGAAGCCGCTGATGGTCAACTTCTGCACATCACACTTGCTCCTGAACTCGGAGACACCAGATCACTTATAAAGCACTTACGAGATGCGGGCGTAATGTGCGCAATTGGGCATACAGCGGCTGATTATAATACAACAATGGATGCGCTCAAGGCTGGAGCAACACATGTGACGCACTTGTTCAACGCTATGAATTCAATTCACCATCGTGTACCTGGTCCTATTTTGGCTGCATATGACTACTTCCGGCTGGGCAATCAGATTAGCGTTGAGCTCGTTTGTGATGGCGTGCACGTGCTAGACCCAATAGTTCGCTTGGTGTTTGACATGTTTACGAACAAGCAGGGGCAAACCGCAGTAGTTTTAATAACGGACGCGATGAGTGCTGCTGGTATGAATGATGGCAACTACGAACTTGGCTCGCTGTCTGTGACGGTTACTGATTCAAAGGCCTACTTAACTGGAATCACGACGCTTGCTGGTTCGACGCTCACCATGTCAAATGCGGTCCAGAATGCCCTGAGAGCTGGCATTGAAGAGGAGTTGGTTGTGCAGGCGTCGCATTTCGCCCCGTACTGGCGTTAATTTTACTAGAATTTGCATTATTGCTGCAGAAAATTCTCAAGTTTTTGTAGTATTCATACAGAAAATTGTTACTTAGGTGGTAAAAAAATCATGTAGAACTGTTGCAAAACTTGAAAATGTCATAGGTGGTAGTGTATAAATGTAGCGACGTAGTGAGTTATCGTCTAAAAAAGGAGAAGTTATGAGGGGAACTGTGAAGCAAGTCCGCAAATATTTGTCAATCGCGCCGAGTGTTGTTCTAGTTGATGTGCTGTCCATTTCCGTGTCTGCGTGCGGAAAGTCTGCGGGTGCTGCACAAAAGGGGACAAGGGAAAATCCAGTTTTGATTGGTGTTGTGAAAGCGTCTGATTCGCAGTGGGATATGAAGAATTGGGACTTATCAAGTTGAGGAACAAAAAGGGGGCTCATATAACTGTGCAGGACGTTGATAAGGCGTCAAAAGTCAGAGTGAGCGCAGTTGATCCAGCAGCGAAACAGCGCATTCACTTTTTGATCATTCAATTTTGCTGCTGCGGTAATTAACAACGATTATGTTAAGGACATTGGCTTGAAGACTACTGATGCAATTGCGCACGAAAAGCAGATGGTGATTTCGTCAAGCGGTATACTAATGTGTGGGTAACACGAAAAGCGGACGCGCAAAACGAAGTCTACAAGAAAATTGCTGAACATGTTACTAAGGACAAGAAGTACCTTGATGCAGTTGTAGCAGATTCTAGTGGTTCGGCTGTGCTTGCGACGGAGTATTCAGCAGCAGAACTTCAAGATATTCTGCAGAAGTTGCAGGACGAAAAGAAGGCTAGTGCTTAATCACATACAGGAAGTTTGAGATGTCATCGCAGTTGAAAAGTGCAGCACCTGAGAAAAGTGGTGCGATTATACGCTTCAAGAATGCCTCTAAGTCGTTCGGTGATATTAGAGCTGTTAATGACATTTCGTTCTCTACTTCAAAGGGTGAGATATTTGGCATAATCGGGCGCTCAGGAGCTGGAAAATCAACTCTAGTTCGTTTAGTCAATGCACTTGAGAAACTTTCTACTGGTGAAATTTATGTGGATGATGTGAAAATCACTAGCAAGACAACTTCTGATGATTTGAAACAACTGCAGAAGAATATCGGTATGATTTTTCAACCATTCAACTTATTTGGTTCTAGAACTGTCTTTAAAAATGTCGAGTATCCGCTTAAACTTTCTGGTGTCAGTAAGGACAAACGAAGAGCAAGAGTGGTTGAACTGCTAGATTTTGTTGAACTTGCTGAAAAAGCTGATGTTTACCCTTCGAAACTGTCTGGTGGACAAAAACAGCAAGTTGAAATTGCGCGCGCGTTGGCGACCAACCCCAAGATTTTACTTGCTGATGAAGCAACTTCTGCACTGGATCCCGAAACCACACTGGACATTTTAAAACTGCTCAAGCGAGTGAACGATAAGTTCAAAACTATACTATATGTTGCCATCATGAGTGTTGTGAAGTTGATATGTGATAAAGTTGCAGTTATAAACAACGGAGAAGTTGTTGAGATTGGTGAGACTTCTGGATATTCGAAAATCCGCACCATGAAGTTACCAAGAATTTTATCAACGTATTACGTACTCTGGAAAGTGGAAAATTGTAGAAAATGCGGATGGAAGTTTTAGCAAGTAATTATGTCGACTGGGAGAAAACCGTGCCGTTTCTCGTGGAGGCTGTGCAAGAGACTTTAACAATGGTTTCGCAAACACTAGTCATTGGCGGAATTCTGGGACTTCTACTTGGAATTTTGCTGTGGTCGTTTCGTAAGGACTCAATACTGTAGAATACAGTTTTGTATCAGATCTTGAACTTTATCATCAATTTTATACGACCAATTCCGTTCATAATATTCTTGACCGCTGTACAACCCATCACAATTGCAGTTGTGGGAACATCGATTGGAACAACTGCGGCAACTTTTCCGATGATTGTGTTCTGCACGGTTGCAACTGCGATGGGTGCCTCGAAGTTACGCATAATTCTTGATGTTTTGCTGGCGGAGACTCTTGCACCACTGATTTTGAGTTATGCATTCTTGTTCGTGGCAGTTATTGTTGACATGTCCGCGATGGCCAGAACAATCGGAGGCGGTGGATTAGGAAACTACGTAATAGTTTACGGTTATCAGAAGTTCAATATCACAATAACTTGGATATGCGTCGGAATCATTATAGTAATTGTTCAGATTGTGCAGCTTTTAGCGAATTTCTTTGCGAAAAAAGTGCTGAGTAGGTAGAAATGCAAAAAACTTGTAGATTCACTTGTAGAATTCTTTGTATCCGGTGCCAAACAACCGTCCGAGTTTGTTCTAGGCGTGGAACTTGAGCATTTAGTCGTTGACGCGAAAACTCAAGATGCGCTCCCGTATTCTGATGCGAAAACTGGTAGAGACGTAAAGCATGTACTGGAAGAACTTCAGAAGTATTTCACTTCAAGTGTGCATAACCAGCAGGGCGATTTGCTTGGACTCGCACGAGACAACATCGTCATAATACTTGAACCTGGAGCGCAGTTGGAAACCAGTATTGGGCCATTTCAGGATGTTGAAGAATTCCGCCGCGAGTACAACAGTTTTATGTTGGAAGTTCGTCCGATTCTTGAACGTTTCGGCGCTCAGTTGTTGACGTTTGGATACCAGCCGAAGACGCTTGAGGAAGACGTTGTCCTGATTCCAAAAGAACGGTATGCAAGTATG
Source organism: Candidatus Ancillula trichonymphae ImTpAt (assembly GCA_000485475.1). Taxonomy (GTDB): domain Bacteria; phylum Actinomycetota; class Actinomycetes; order Actinomycetales; family Bifidobacteriaceae; genus Ancillula; species Ancillula trichonymphae. Next base: position 2,805 of record AXYY01000039.1, on the reverse strand, counting down.
GATGAATATTTGGTGAACACTGGTAAATACGGGCACAATATGATGCGTTGTAGTGCTTCTACGCAGGTTTCAATTGACTACGAAATGAGCAAGATGCAATTGCGAAGCTCCGCGTCTTATCTGCTTTGGCGCCGATCTACGCGTATTACTACTCGAACATTCCATATTTTGAAGGTGCGCCGAATTCGAACAAAATGCTCAAGACAATGCTTTGGGATGACTTGGACCCTGCGAGGTGTTCAGTAATTTCGCACTTGTATGATGTAGATTTTGGATTTGAGTCGTATGCGTCGACTGCACTGACTAGGCCATTGATGGTTGCTGATTTGACCGGAACGCCTGAAAAGCGCGACAACGAGAAGTTGGTGTGGACAGCGTTTGCTGAAAGTGCGGCTGATATTTACCCTGTGCGGGCGCTGAATGAGTTCGAAATTCAGCATATTCTTTCCACCTACTTTTTCGATGTGCGGCTGAAGAACTACATCGAGTTGAGGTCCGTTGATTCACTTCCATTGGAAAGAGCACTAGAATTTGTTGGCAATGTCAAGCAAAACTTCTACGACGAGCAAAAACTTCAAGAATTATCCACTCAGCTCGGAGGCGTTGTGGAAAAACTGCCGTTGCTGATGTAAAACAGGTGTTGATGAATGCAACTACTCAAAATCAGGCGCAAGCAGAAATCTACGAAAGATCTTTGAACTACTGGCTGAAGACGCTTGGGCTCAATGAGCTGTGCTAGTGGTGTTTGCTATACAAACACCACTAGCCCTAAACTACTTCCTTTCCGAAGAATTTCACTACTTCATGAACTTCATTGGACCAATACTTGAACTTTTGATACTCTGATAGAGTACCACAATTCTGAATTTCTTCAATGAAACCATGCATTTCGAAAAATCCCAAGACCTGGTATTTTGTATCTTTTTGTACCCACAAGCGCTACATCGGGAATACAGAATTTGGACGACCACAGGGTTTTTGGGGGTGTCTCCAAAAAGATTGCCTCAAAGAGACCTCATTTGTCGGGAATACAGGATTTGAACCTGCGACCTCCCGGCCCCCAGCCGGACGCGCTACCAAACTGCGCTAATTCCCGTCAAAGCACACACTTGACCTCAAATTAACAGGACAGGTAAAGTACCCACTAGATATTATACCACACGTCAACAGTTCCCATTTTTTTAAAAACACTTGACAGTGGTTAAATAATTGTGTTATAATGCGCAGTGGTGAAAAGCAATATGAGGGGCGGATGTCTGGAATAGTAATAGTTGGTGCTCAGTGGGGCGACGAAGGCAAGGGTAAAGCAGCTGATTTGCTTAGCAGCAAGATTGATCTGGTTGCTAAGTTTAATGGCGGTAACAATGCTGGACATACAGTTGTGGTCAATGGTGAAACTTATACGCTACATTTGCTGCCGTCTGGAATTCTGACTCCTGGGGTTGTTCCTGTAATTGCTAGTGGCGTCGTTGTTGATATACCGGTGCTCTTTAATGAACTTGATGCATTGACTAGTAGGGGCGTTGATGTGTCGAAGTTGCTGGTTTCTTCTAGTGCGCATGTCATCACAAAGTATCATCGGGCGCTGGATAGTGCGATGGAGAATGACCCAGCCAAGAAGAAGATTGGAACAACTGGGCGCGGAATTGGTCCAACTTATGCGGACAAAATCTCAAGGTCCGGCATACGAATTGCCGATTTATTCAACGAGGAACTTCTGCGCGAGAAAATTGATAGTGCACTTGACTCCAAGAACAGGATTTTCACTCACTACGAACGGCCGACGTTATCAACAGATGAAGTTATTGAGGAGTTTGCTCCATACATCGCGCGCCTGAAGCCACTGGTTGCAGATACTCCACTAGTTCTTAACCATGCGCTCGACAGTGGAAAAAATGTGCTGTTCGAAGGTGGACAAGCAACTATGCTTGATGTTGATTTTGGAACCTATCCGTTCGTGACTAGTTCAAATGCGACTGCTGGAGGTGTATGCACTGGCACAGGAGTTGGTCCAACCAGGATTGACAAGGTCATCGGAGTCGTTAAGGCGTACACAACGCGCGTGGGCGAGGGGCCGTTCCCAACTGAAATTCCGCTCGGTGATAAAGTTGCTGATTATTTGCTGAAGGTTGGCGGTGAATTTGGGGTTACTACTGGTAGAAAAAGGCGATGTGGATGGTATGACGCAGTTGTTGCAAAGTACTCGTCATTAGTCAACAACTTCTCAGATTTTGTGTTGACTAAACTTGATATTTTGACTGGTCTTGATGTTATAAAAGTGTGCGTCGCATACAGTGTGCGCGGGGAGGTTTTCGAAGACATGCCGGCGGACTCTGCGGGTTTTGCTGTTGCTGAACCGATCTACGAAAAGTTTGTTGGCTGGAGTGAAGACATCAGCGGCGCTAGACATTTTGCGGATCTTCCAGAAAATGCACAGAACTACATCACTGCGCTTGAAGAGCTTTCGGGAACAAGAATTTCAGTTGTTGGAGTTGGTGCGGATCGTGGTGCAATCATTGAGCGGCACAAACTGCTCTAGAATCGCTCTTGAGTTTGAACCTGTTGATGGCTGCTAGTGTGCTTGATTATTCTGAATTGTTAGGGGGGTCTGCACGCGCATTTTCGAGGAGTTGATGAAAAGTTCGCAGTTGATGTTGTGCTAAAGAGCTTGAACGAATAAACAATGAGTTGCCGAAGCTTCCACGTCGTCGTGCGGCAAAATATATTGAAGGCAACTTCCACTACCCGCAGTTGCCAGAACTGCTCGTTTACAGTAAAAACTACTAATTGTGCAGTATATCAAAA
>AXYY01000038.1 GCA_000485475.1 Candidatus Ancillula trichonymphae ImTpAt | reverse complement strand
CGCACAAAACCAACTTCCTCGGTAAACTGAAACGTGTTGAAAAGGTGGTCTCGAAGTATCCAGTCATAACCCATAAGTTGCAGAAATACTATACTGAACTTGCACGATACTACGGGACTAGACTTGCAAATATACTGGAAATAGCGGTGCCTAACTGGAGCAAATCAGGAGAAAAAGACTATGAGTTGCATTGTGCGAACCAGGATAAAAATTTGCTACCAGATACATTTAAGAGTCACCTGAAAAGTCCAGTTCCTGTTGCAAAACTGTTTGCCAACTACACCAACTACGGCACCTCCAAGCGGTTCGCATTGTACATGGCCCCTATTATGGTGCAAGATGATGACGACTCCATCTCGCATACGCTCGGCTGGGTTCAGATGATGGCAAATTTGGTAGCGAATATGCACCTGAATGGTAAGTCTGTGTTACTAATTGTTCCAACTGAGCGTGATTTGGACTTGTTAACGCTGGAACTAGCGAAGTTTGTTGATAGAACACATTTTGTATCGATGAGCGGTTCAAGTACTGCTAGAAATCGCCACTTTAACTACTTGCGCATACTCAACGGGGAAGTTCGTGTTGTGCTTGGAACTCGTTTGGCTTCACTTGCGCCGTGCGAGAGCGTTGATGTTTGCATAATGTTGCACGATCTAAATGGTTTGCACAAGGATATGCGTGCACCACACATACACTCTCGTGAAGTACTGCTAAATCGTCAGTCTGAGGAGTTGATTATTGCGTCATATACTCGTTCTCCAACTGTTCAGCGGTTGGTAGAAGTTGGTTACTTACAAGATGTTTTTCCAACTAGAGAAAAACTCCGCGAGTTGATGCCGCATATTGAAGTTGTGCAGAAAGTTTTGGGTGCCAGAATTCCTGAGAGGGCTAGTTATGCAATTCGCAAAGCGCTCGAATCTGGTCCTGTGCTGATCTTGTCTCCGATTACGGGTTACGTGCAGCTGACTGCGTGTAACAACTGCGCTCAAATTGTCAGGTGCGATGACTGCTCTAGTGCAGTGCGTGTAATTCAAGGTGAGAAGTACCTGATTTGTCCAAAGTGTTCAAAGGTGTTCAACAACTGGAGTTGCACAAACTGCCACCAAAACAAGTTGCGGTTTTTACGAATTGGAAACGATCGACTACTAGAAGAAGTTGGGAAGTTGTTTCCTGGAGTTGTGGTTCGCAATTCCTCCAGTAAAGCTAGCGATGGAATTATCCGAGATGTTGATAGTGCGCCACAAATCATCATCTCTACTCCTGGTGCTGAGCCAATTCCTGCGCACGGATATGCAGCAGTTGTAATTCTGGATGCGAACTACTGGGTTGACTTAACTTCACTTGACGGAACTGAGGACACCTTGTTGCTTTGGTTCTGTGCAATTTCATTGGTCGCACCCACTAAAAGTGGCGGAGTTGATGGTAGTTTCACAGGAAAAGTTTTAGTTGTGGGATCAATTCAAAGTCAGTTGCAAGATGCAGTTGTTCGTTTGGATCCGCGCCTAGTTGTGAGCCGAGAACTGGAAATGCGCAAGATGAATAATCTGCCACCGTTTGTGCGCTGTGCAGTTGTTATTGGGCAGAATTGTGCCATCAAGCAGTTAGTTGAGCAGATTGATATGGAAACCATTGGTGCACAAATACTAGGACCGTTCAATCTTGAAGAAACCAGTTACTACAAGAATCTGAAAGACTGGTCAAAGAAGGTTTCAAGTGATGATGAAAATCCACTGCAATGCATAATACTAAGAGTTGATGTTTTGAATGGCCGGCAGATGGCTTCGAGTATACTATCTGCGTATGTGAAAGTGTATGCGACACCACGAGCGCGTTCTGGAGCCAATGCGCGCACTAGTGGTATGAAGATTTTAATGGATCCAAAAGAGTTATTATAGGGAGGGATATGAGTATAGAAGCAGTTATATTTGACTTTGGAAATGTCTTTACGATATGGAGTCCGAGTGACGCTCTGGTCAAAAAGTATTCGGACGCACAAATTGAGCAGTTTTTTGCAGATACGAACTGGAATGAGTTAATTAAACAGTGGGATGCGGGCGCGTTGCACTTTGAAACACACGCACAAATTCAGAAGATTGACAAAGAACTGGGAACTGATTATGCGAGCATGTATGAGTACTACATAATCCGCCTCAACGAGTCTATAACTCAGCAAGTTGCAGGCATGGAGGAGATTGTGCGTGACTTGCAGACCAACGGAGTTAGAACTCTAGGGTTAACGAACTGGGCAGCGGAAGACATCTTCGTTGCAAAGGCAATTGTACCAGGAATCTCCATGATGCAGGGGATTGTTGTATCTGGTATTGAAAAAGTAGCGAAGCCAGATCCTGAAATTTATAAAATTCTACTAGAACGGTATGCGTTGACTGCAAATAAATGCATATTCATTGACGATAAACTTGAGAATGTTGAGGCAGCTGAAAAGTTAGGCATTACGGGTTTCCACTTTCCTGATGTTAATGAAAGTGCTCAGTTTCGTAAGTTTCTAAAAAGTAAAGGTGCGTTGTAAATGATATATGAACTTGATGATATTTATAAGAACTACGAGCAGGCGCGAACTTTGCCCTATTCGCTTAAAGTTCTACTAGAAAACTTGATCCGCAACTTTGATGAAGAAAGTGTCACAACTGAACAGATTGAGGCGCTAGCAACTTGGGATGAAAAGGCTGTACAAACAACAGAGATTCAATTTACTCCAGCCAGAATAATCATGCAGGACTTCACGGGTGTACCATGTCTTGTGGATTTGGCAACTATGCGAGAAGCTGTTCAGGAGCTCAACGGGGCGGCTGAAGTCGTGAACCCGCAGAAAACAACTTCGTTAGTCATCGATCACTCAATTCAAATTGATGCGTGTGCAACTGATGACGCATTGGACTACAACATGAAAAAGGAGTTCGAGCGCAACCGCGAGCGTTACGAATTCTTGAAGTGGGGCAGTTCTTCATTTAATGACTTCAACGTTATTCCCCCTGGTGTTGGCATTATCCATCAAGTAAATATTGAGCACCTCACAAAGGTAGTCTGCAACGAAAATGGTGTTGCATTTTTCGACAGTTGTATTGGTACGGATTCACACACCACCATGGTTAACGGGCTTGGTGTTTTAGGTTGGGGAGTAGGCGGAATTGAGGCAGAAGCCGGCATGCTCGAACAGTCGATCTCGATGTTGATCCCGCAGGTTATTGGAGTTTATATTACTGGTGAACTTCCTGATGGAATTGCTGCAACTGACGTGGTGTTAACCATAACTCAGAAACTACGAGCATACGGTGTTGTTGGCAAAATCGTGGAGTTTTACGGTCCTGGAATTAAAAATATGTCCGCATCACTTCGAACTACGGTTTCCAACATGTGCCCGGAATTTGGCGCAACTGCGGCACTTTTTGCAATAGATGAGCGAACAATTGAGTACTTACGGCTAACTGGTCGAAAATCTGCTGAAGTTAAATTAGTGGAAGAGTATGCTAAAACACAAGGTGTGTTCTCAATTCCTGAGAATACGCGCTATACAGATGTGATAAAACTGAACCTGAATGAGGTGAAGTTGTCAATTGCAGGACCTAAACGACCGCAGGATCGAATCGACTTCAGTTCAGTTACCAGTGAAGTGCAAAAAACACTGGATGAAAATGCACACGGTGATGACACTGAGTTCTTGAAGAATGCGGACGTTGTCATTGCCTCAATCACCAGTTGCACAAACACCTCAAATCCTGAGGTCATTCTAGCGGCTGGACTGCTGGCGAAAAATGCAGTTGAGCAAGGACTCAAGGTTCCCGAACATGTTCGAACATCTCTGGCACCTGGTTCACGAGTTGTCGCCAGTTATCTGCAGAAGGCTGGTCTGCAAGAGTACTTAAACTTGCTCGGTTTCAATGTTGTTGGTTTTGGGTGCGCAACCTGCATTGGCAATTCTGGTCCGAATGCGCCTAAAATCAGTCAAGAGATTGACGAAAACAACTTGATGGTTGCCGCAGTTCTCTCGGGGAACCGCAATTTCGAGGGGCGCATAAATCCTGATGTTAAGTTGAACTACTTGACATCTGCACAACTTGTGGTTGCCTACGCACTCGCCGGAACAATGCTATTTGATTTTGAAAACACTGCACTTGGAGTTAATCCGAAGACGCACAAACAGGTCTTTTTGCGAGACATACTACCAAGTAGTCAGGATGTTGAAGAGTTATCCAAGCAGTATATTACGCCAAAGTTGTATGTCGACGAGTATAAAAAAGCGCTCTACGGGGACAAGTTGTGGCAAGACATTACACTTAGAAAATCCTCAACTTTTGACTGGAATCCTACTTCAACCTACATTAAAAAGCCGCCGTATTTTGAGGGCATGAAGAGGGAATTAACACCAGTTAAGAATATCGTTGACGCGCACATTCTTGCACTTTTTGGAGACTCGATTACAACTGATCACATTTCACCAGCCGGATCAATTCCAGCAGATAGTCCAGCTGGTAGTTATCTCAAGGCGCATGGAGTTGATGTTAAGGACTTCAACTCATACGGTTCTAGACGAGGAAATCATGAAGTTATGGTGCGCGGTACATTTGCGAACACCAGATTAAACAACAAGCTCATAAAATCTATTACTGGTAGTGAACAACTGGGGGGTTATACGATCAACTTCTTGAAGAATGAGGTGGACTGGATTCACAATGCGGCAATGGACTACGAGCGTGCGAAAACTCCACTAGTTGTGCTTGCAGGAAAAGAATACGGAACTGGTTCTAGCCGTGATTGGGCGGCGAAGGGAACCGCATTGCTTGGTGTAAGAGCCGTTCTAGCACAAAGCTTCGAGCGTATTCATCGGTCGAATTTGATCGGAATGGGTATACTTCCACTGCAGTTTTTTGATGGAGATAGTGCGGAGAGTCTGAATCTTACTAGGGTTGAAACGATCAGCATTTGGGGCGTTGAGGAGTTGAACAGTGGTAGATTAATTCAAGATGTCCTGATTACTGCACACAAGGGATCTGAAACATCTGTAAGTGCGTCTGGAGAAATTGAATTTCGAGCACGACTTCGCATTGATACGCCCACAGAATTAGCGTACTACCTGCACGGTGGAATTTTGCAATTTGTCCTGAGGAGTAAAGTGCTGAAGTAGAAAACCTGCAGAAAATGTTCACAAAAGCAAAAGTTTAATATTCACTTAATTATTACTGTGTTTTACTGTAAAGTAAAGTTAATTTTACCTAGAAAGGGAGTATACTGTGGATGATGTAAACAATAATCAAGGCGAGCGGATTGGAGTATAGGTTTATGAATCTTTCGTTGAACATGAATTTACGTAAAGTATTTGTAAATGATACACCTATTGGGCTGACCTTTATAGATTACAATATCTTGTTGTTTCTTATGCAAAATGTGAACAGGTGCATATCAAGGGATGACATTTTCAGAAATAATTTGGAGCTATTCGATCAATTAAAGAACACAAAGTGATGAGAGTCTTCTTTAATACACACATAAGCGTAATCAGGAGCAAAATCGCTCAAGTTGACAAAAGGGCCAGTAAGTACATAATTACGGAAAATGTTTTTGGATGCAGATTAGGCGAAGATTTTTTTCTCTAGCGAAGAGTAGTAAATGTGCATTCAGAGCAATTCTTAAGTACGTGTATTTGCAGCGAAACGAAAATAATATGGGAATTGTGGTATAATATACGCGTGGGGTTTCTGGATAAGTTCGAAAAAAGCGTGGAAAGGGCGATAAGCTCGGTATTCGCAAAATTGGGATCGCGCGAGCTCAAGCCTGTCGATTTACTTGTAGCATTGCGTCAGGAGTTGGACGACAAAGTGATCACCGTTAGCAATAATCGGAAAGTGGCACCAAATAGCTTCTGCATAAAACTAGCATCTGATGATTTCGACAAAATTGAGTCGTGGGGCTCCGGTGAATTTGCAAGTGAACTAGCCAACGGAATTCTGGAACACGGAAGTGCTGAACGATATGCTTTTATAGGTTCGATAAGTGTTGTATTTGAGGGATCTATTGAAAGTAAAGTGGGTAGTTATCAGATTGTATCAAAAGCAGCAAAGCAGGAAACTGAGCAAGAAAATGCCTCTGGTAGTTCTGTTAACAAGACTCCAAAAAAGTCAGTTGTGGCATTTTCGAACTTGCTGGTACTTCAGGAACCTCCAGTAGCTGGTGACCCCAATGCCCATTATCCACTGCTTGAAATTAATGATTTGTATTATCTACTCTCGAAGGATACAGTTGTTGTTGGGCGCGGTTCAGATTGTGACATAATCTTGGAAGATTCGGGCGTATCCAGACATCACCTCAGCATTACTGCGACTTCAGATTCGGCAATTATCAAGGATATGGGGTCGCTCAACGGCGTTCTTGTTGAGGGGCATTCGACCAGTTCTGCAACTTTGGTAGATGGCAACACAATTGTTATCGGGCACACTTATCTGGTTTACTGGGCTCCAATTAGAACAGGAGCGTAGAGGAAGTCGTGATAACTGATACTGCAATTTCAATTCTTCGTTGCGCATATTTATTGCTGTTATGGATTTTTGTGATTGCTAGTATTTCACTCATGCGCAAGGATATTTCAGCAGGTTCGAAACGTAGATCCAAGCAAAAAAAAGTGGATGAAGAAGTCCTGAGTGATGAGGGTAGTAGTAATACAAATCGACATTTACTGCGAATTCTGAGCGGAATTGCACAAGGTGATGTTTTTGACCTGGAAAGTCCGTCAAATAGCTTCGAGACGATAATAGGGCGCTCAAATGAAGCCACAGTTGTAATTCAGGACCCATCAGTATCTTTAAGACATGCGCGCATATTCTCATTGGACGGCGTATATTACATCGAGGACCTGAATTCTACGAACGGAACCGTTGTCGATGGACACAGAATTAGCGGTGTGACGAGGCTGAAATTCTTGTCCAGAATCCAAATTGGCAAGAATGTGCTGGAGCTAGAAATCTGATGGTTAACAATTCAAGGCTGATTTTTGACTACGGTGCAGTTAGCGTGACCGGAAATGTGCGCACTTCAAATCAGGATTCCGCATATGCAGGACCCAATTTACTACTAGTTGCTGATGGCATGGGCGGGCATGCAGGAGGAGATATTGCATCAACGATTACTGTGACGACGCTTTCTCCACTGGATGCACTCGCTGCTCCTCGCGGCATTCTACGCACTAGACTAGACGTTAAGCAAGCAACTAACGCACTTGAAAATGGAATTGAGCAAGTTTACAACGAAATTGTTGATGCGGTACAGAAGAACTTCGAACTTTCTGGTATGGGGACAACTGTTACAGCAATTTTGCGCGCAGATGATTCGTTCGTGACCGCGCATTTGGGGGATTCACGCGCATATTTACTACACAATGGTGAACTTACGCAGCTTACAACTGATCACACATTTGTGCAGCACCTCGTCGATTCTGGTAAAATAACTCAGGAAGAAGCACGAGTCCACCCGCGCAAAAATGTTGTCATGCGCGTGCTCGGGGACTTTGATGTTGACTACATGCCAGATTTGTCCTTCCGCCTGATTCAAAGAGGGGACCGTTATCTACTATCTTCAGATGGTGTTTCTGGAGTTCTGGATGACGACACGATGCGAACTGTTTTACTTGAGGTGCAGAATCCCGAAGAGGCGGCTCGCAGACTGGTTGATTTGGCAATTGAGGCTGGTTCGACCGACAACTGTACAGCAGTTGTTGCAGATGTCGTGGACAGTCGAACTAAGAATAAGAGTTACTCACAGACCCCTAATTTTCTTGGTGCTACACACAATTCTATTCAAGAATATCTCGAGACAATAGTTGACAGCGAGCCCTCAAGAGCCGCAGAAAATGCGGAAGATGAAAAAACTGCGGTTGCAGAAACTGGAGCTCAAGAGGACAAGGTCTCTAGAATTCACGCACTTATCCGTAAGCTGACCAATCGAGGAGATGCTGGTGAAGATTAAAAGGCTGTTGCTGGTTTGTCTGAGCTTAATAATTCCAGTTGTTGCGTTCGCGAACATCAGATTGCACTTCAACAAAGCGCTAGATGGTAGTTTTTGGACAGTTGTTGCTTTATTTGTTGTGTTGGTTTTGGTTGCATTTATAGTAATTAGTGTACGGTTTTCACATTTTGATCCATTACTTTTCCCAATAGTTGTCGTGTTGAATGGCATTGGACTTGCGCAGATTTATCGAATTGATTTTGCGCACCAGAAAGCGTTTGATGACAAATATGCATTTGCGGTTCGTGGACAACTCATATGGTCGGTCGTTGGATTGGTCTTGATGTTGGCAATTTTAATTTTCTTCAAGGATTACAGAACTATTCGCCGCTTCACATGGACTTCGATGTTCATCGGTCTTGTGTTGGTCATTCTGCCACTTTTGCCATCAGTTGGCGCAGAAATCAACGGCGCTAAAGTCTGGGTTAGTTTGGGGCCGCTAGGCACTTTTCAGCCAGCGGAATTTGCGAAAATCTTTTTGGCGGTGTTCTTTGCTGGTTACTTGACCGCGAATCAGGAGCGCCTGAAATCTGCGGGCAGTCGCATTATGGGTCTACAACTTCCTCGCATTCAGGACTTCGGCCCGATTCTGCTGGTGTGGGGTTTGTCGCTCGCTGTTTTGGTTCTGCAGCATGATTTGGGCACTTCGTTGCTCTTCTTCGGTATGTTCATCGGTGCACTTTACATATCAACTGGTAAGACATCATGGGTACTTATCGGAATTGGACTGTTTAGTGCTGGTTCACTTTTAGCGTTCAAGTTGTTCGCACATGTTGCTGCACGAATTGACATATGGATGGACCCATTTAACGAGGCAGTTTACAACAGGCAGTTCAGCGGTTCCGGACAAGTTATACAAGGATTTTTCGCACTAGCGAACGGCGGTTTATTCGGCACAGGTCTAGGGAATGGTTATCCTCGCTTGACGCCATTTTCGAATTCTGACTTTATCTACACTTCACTTGGCGAAGAACTTGGAATTACTGGACTTTTCGCAATTCTTTTCCTATACTTGCTGTTTGTGCAGCGAGGAGTTGGCATGTCGCTAAAAGCTCACAGCGGTTTTGAAAAACTGCTAGCTAGTTGCATTTCTTTTAGCGTCACACTTCAGGTGTTCGTTGTGGTTGGGGGAATCACCAAGATAATACCGCTCACCGGGTTAACTTTGCCGTTCATTGCGCGCGGCGGTTCATCGCTAATTGCGAACTGGGCAATATGCGCGTTGCTGATTCTAATCTCTTCAGACGCATACCGTGTTGACGAAACAAAGAAGTTCGTGGTCTCCAACAAGCAAATCTCTCCACTACTGCAAGGGAGTAGTCTATGAATAAACAGATTCGTGTAGTTTGGTTCGTGGTTCTGGTGTTAATTATTTCACTAATGGTTTCAACTACTACTATTCAGTTCTTGAACGCTAAAGAACTTCTGGAAAGTCCGTATAACTCTGCGCGTAATCTGTATCAGATGTCTGGTGCTTCTCGAGGTGCGATTTTGGTGCACGAACGAGGTACGGATGGTAGGAAAGTTGCATATTCTGAAAACTCCAACGATTCGTTTGGCTTGCAGCGAGTATTCCTTGACTCGAAGATTTACTCACCCATTACTGGGTTCTTCTCGATTTCTCACTGGGTTGATAGAGGCGTCGAGACTGCAATGAATTATGAGTTGACTGGAGAAATCAGCCAGCTCGCGACGCAGAAGTTTACGAATTTCTTCATGAACAAGCCAAATCTCGGTGCAGATGTGTTGTTGACAGTTGATTCGAATCTGCAGAAGGTGTCTTATGAGGCGCTTGAATCGCTGGGCGGCAAGAAAGGTGCGGTTGTAGCAATTGAACCGAAGAGTGGTAGAATACTTGCGCTTGCCAGTTATCCTAGTTATGATGCAAATGAGCTAGCAGTTCATGATACTAAAGTTGTAGGTGATGCATACCAGAAGGCAGCGGAAGATGCTGCGCGCCCAATGCTCAACAGGGCGGTTTCTGAAATTTACCCACCTGGTTCGACATTCAAGTTGATTACTGCCGCCGCAGCTTTGGAGTCTGATGAATACGAGCCCGAGACTATTGTTGATTCACCTAGAACGTATCGGCTACCAGGCACAGATGTTGAGTTGCTGAATTCTGATGGTGCGAGTTGTAGATCCGATGGCAAAGAGTCGCTGAAACGTGCGCTAGAAGTTTCCTGTAACACTGCATTTGCAATTATCGGCAACAAGTTGGGCAGTAGTACCATGAGTAAATATGCGAAGGCATTCGGAATTGGTGACAAATTCAGCATTGCTGGCGATAACTTTACCGCTGCAGTTTCGAAGTTTCCAGATAATGCATCACAAGATCGTTTAGCTCTGGCATCAATTGGTCAGGGTGATGTTTCACTAACTCCACTTCAGGACTGCATAATATCTGCGACAATTGCTAATAGAGGTGTTCTACTGCGCCCCAGAATTGTTGATGATGTTCGTTATGGCTCGAACGTTTTGAAAACCTACAGTTCAACGGTGTATGGACAACCAATCAGGACTAAAACTGCCGAGAAACTCGCACAGATGATGTATGGCAATGTTGCTAATGGAGTTGCTAGTGGTGCGCGAATTCCTGGCGTTAAGGTTGCTGGTAAAACTGGAACTGCGGAGAATGATCCGAAACTGCTCCCGCATGCGTGGTTCACTGGTTTTGCACCACTGGAAGATCCCAAAATTGCTGTTTCAGTATTCATCGAGAATGGTGAATCTGGTGGAACTAATGCGGCCGTGCTGGCAGCCAAGGTAATGAAAGCGTACTTAGAGGAGACTAATTAAGGTGAAGTTAACTCCAAATATTGTCATTAACAATCGTTACACTTTGATGAAACAAATTGCGGTTGGTGGAATGGGGGAGATGTGGATTGCGAAGGACAGCATACTGGGGCGATCTGTTGCAGTAAAGGCCATGCGCGAAGAACATGCAGGAAATGAGGATTTTTTGCAGCGGCTGAGAATTGAGGCGCGGAACAATGCAGTTTTAACTCATCCAAATATTGTTGCACTTCATGATTACTACGAGCAAAATCGGATCGGTTTTATAATTATGGAATACGTTGAAGGGCAGACATTTGCGAATATGTTACACAAAACGCCGATCATGCCATTAGAGCAACTACTACCGATACTTTCTCAAATTGCTAGGGCGTTGAAGTTCGCACACACAAAGGGAATTATCCACAGAGATATTAAACCTGCGAACGTATTAGTTGAACCAGATGGGTTTGTAAAGGTTGTAGATTTTGGTGTTTCCAGAGCGCAAAATCAGATGAATATGACGGCTGCCGGAATGATTGTCGGAACTGCGCAGTATTTATCACCTGAACAAGCAATTGGTGATGAAGCGACACCGCAGTCCGATATATACGCACTAGGAGTTATAGCGTATGAAGCAAGTCAAGGGCGACGACCATTTGGTGGAAAGAATGCTGTTGACATCGCTATCGCACAAGTTAATGCCTCTGTTCCTTTGATGACTGAGAACAAAAATGCTGCATTTGAAAAACTTGTGATGAATCTGCTAGAGAAAGATGTTAAAAACCGTGCAGTTGATGCGGGAAAGGTTGCAGATCAGTTTGACGAGATTCTGAAGTCCTTGAAGCAATCACAGCAACCTCCCAAAAATTCCATAGTGCTGCGTCAATTTCGAGATAATACTTCAACATCTATAACTGCGGGTGCACAAAAACAGCCAGCGCACTCCTCATCACATAAGGCGCCGCGCGCTCATCTACAACATCTGCATTCGCAAAAGAACGAGAAATCTGCGGGTGTGGACACTGCACGATCTCAACGTGCGCACTCGCAGCGCAGATCTGATCCCAGTTCCCATAAAAGTGCATCCGCGCGCTTAATATCACCAGTACCACCGAACAACAGATACCAATTGAACACCGGCAGGTGCGGGCACAAGAATAAATTACAGTTCCTTGATGCAAACATGTGGTTTTTGATTATCGTAATCTGCATAATCATCGGACTTCTTGTGTTCATCGGTATCTCTATTGGTAATGATATTTAGCACTTAGCGAGTTCAACATCTTGCTATACAAAATGTCAAGTTCGTGCGCATTATACTTGATGTTTTTGTTTTCTGCAACATATACAAATGATGCGTTGACTTGTTCCGGTTCAATTTCTGAATGTAGTTTTAACCATGCCTTCCGGTAAATGGCCAGTTGGATTGCTCTATCATTTATCTTACTCTTGTGTGGTAGTTTTCCAGTTTTCCAATCAACAATCTCATATTCTCCATCTAGTTCAAAAATTGCATCAATACGCGCAGTTATAACGTGCGAACTATCCAGGTAGTTAATTTCCTGCTCAGTTATATGCGGCGCCATTAGCGCCCACTTAGTTGCCAAAAAATTCTTCACCAAAATGTCAAGTGTCTCACCTTTTTCGAGTCCATCACTTTTGTACTCGTAATTACCACTCTCGAGATTTTCGTAGCACTTCGCTTTGTAGTATGAGTCAATCCACAGGTGGAATTTTGCACCAAGATTGCTTTGTTTCAGCGGCTCGTTGGGCATTTTACACACCAGATTTTCCAAAAATTTCTCCCTATTTTCAACTAGCTGAACCGTATTGGAGGTGGATAAGTTAACCGGTAGTTTTGCATGTTCACGCCAATTCTTCTGCTGATTTTTTCGGAGTTCATATTCGCCCAATAGAAGTTTCATCTGCCGCTGAACTGGATTATCTTCAGAATATTCCAGAATTTCAGATGCTTTTTCCACTGCGCGTGCACTCTTGATAATGGCCTCTTGCAGCTTCGAAATTCTGTAGTTTGGCCACTTCGCAGACTTTCGTGTTGTCTTCTGCGTCGGAAATTCGTAGGTATTATCGCTGTGGAAATTCGCAATCAGTTTGTCCATCGCCTTGTGTATGCGGTTGTCTTCATTTTTTACACTTGCATAAACTGCGTCCAGAAAAAACGGCGTTGGCATAGTCATCTTCTTCATTCCGCGAACGAACAAGCTTGCAGTTATGAGTAGATGCGATTTTGCGCGAGTGTATGCAACATATGCAAGTCTTCGCTTCTCAGCCAGATTTTCAAGACCAAGATTTCGCTCATACTCACCAATTACTGCGTCATACTTATAGCGGTTCGTAATCTCGGACAACTCCAAACTGCGGCTTCTGGTCAGTATTTTTTTGTCTAGTGTTAGTGCATCTGGTAGTTTGCATTTTGAGTCTAGCCAGCCATGTTCTACTCTTGCCACATACGAGCCATACGCATCGAACTGTTTGCTGACATCACGAGTATCGTACAGGAACTGTTTCGTTGTGTTTGATGTTGAGCACACAACATCCCACTCAAGTCCTTTTGCGCCATGAATAGTTATAATTTGAACTGCGTTTTTATTAACAGGGCGAATTGGCATATCTAGTCCATTGTCTTGTTCTTTTGATAATTCAATCCATTTCAAAAAATTGTTGATTGATTCGTCAGTAGTATTCCTACTGTATTCAGCCGCCAAAAACCTAAACGAATTCAAATTGATATTTGCAGTATAAATATTACTTTTACAGTTTTGTACGTTGTCTTCTTTGTCCAATAGTACAACCTCGGCTAACTGATTGATTATCTTCAGTTCACTTTCGATTTTTAGAATTTCTATCGCTTTTTCAATAATTTCGCATACTGAATTTGCGATATACCGCTTCATTTTTACAATCATACTTGCTAGATCTTGTATTCTAGAAAATGTCTCCTGTTTTCCAATAGAGTTCTCCACTTCGGAAGCAAAAGTATCATCAATTAGTGAATTTACTATTACATCAACGAAACTTCGAATTTTTGATGAGCTAGAGTTGATGACAAATTTACCAAGTACATTTATATCTCTTGGTCCTAAATTTATTCTTGGTGAAACTAATAACCGTATCAAGTAGGCAGACTCTTCGCAATCCACTGCGACAGATATAAGTGCTATTACATCGGTGATTTCAGGTAGTTCAAGCAGCCCTCCAAGTCCGACAATTTCAGTAGGTATATTCCTCTTGTCAAGTTCATTCTTGAAGACCAGAAAATCTGAGCGAGCCGGACATAATACTGCGGCAGTTCGTTTCTTGTCCGGATCTTTATCCTGTGGATTATATCTACTCCAATTTTCCTCTATATAATCAGCAACAACTAGAACTTCCGTATCCTTTTCTACGGCGATTTCTGTAGTGTCCATTTCAATTTCTTGTGTATTTCTTTCTGTTAGCTCATCGAATAAGTGTAGCTGCTCAGGTGAGGAAAATTTAATAGTTGTGGGAATATCAGATGCGCACAATTCAATCTTTACAGTTCCACTACTTGCGTTTTTACTAGCGCTTAATTCTTTAACATTTTCGTTGAGTTTTTTGGATATAGAATTTGCAATCTTTAGTATGGATTTACTATTTCTCCATGATGTCATAAGGCTATATTTTTTTGCTGGACTTTTATCTTTTGCCTTAAAGTGATTCGGAAATTCTACAATATTTGCCGAACTTGCTCCACGCCATCCGTAAATTGCTTGATTTGGATCTCCAACTGCCATTATGGATTGCGTGTTTTTGAAGGCATTTTGTAGCATAACAACTTGAGCAGCTGATGTGTCTTGATATTCATCTAAGATTACAACTTTATATTGTTCTTGAATATCTTCTACTATTTCCATATTTTCACTAGTAATTTCAGTGGCAAGTGCGATTTGATCTGAAAAATCTATTGCGTTATAATTTTCTTTTTGTCTTTTTAACTCTTTAACAACTTTTAACATATTTATTCTATATTCAATAGATTTTTTGATTCTTTCTTCCACAATTGTTGCCTCGATAATCGGATTATCTTTCAGTAATTTTGTGTAATCTTTTCTCCCTCTAGTGCCCAAATTTTTCCGTATTAGTTCTTCATATGTATTGCCAAGCCATTTTTCTAATATATCAATATCACATAGATTATTTGTAATATTATCATTAAAATGCAGCATATTCCGTATCATTGAATTCAAATTTAAGTCTTTGTCTAAACTTTTTCCTAAAGTATTTATAAAATTATTATCCATTTCGATCACTGACAGTATTGCATTTTTGGCCAGTATATATTTATCTGCAGCACTCAATACACGCGTATTAGGATCAATACCATAGTATATGCCGAAGTCGTCCGTAATATTAGCTGCGAATGCGTTGTATGTCAGTATGTCAGGGTACAGAGTTTGCGAAAAATCACCTGTATTTCCAAAACCATACATGGAGTTCTCTTTTTCTTTTCCAACAATCATATTAAACTTTTTCAATCGCGATTTTATTCTTGCATTTAATTCGCCCCTAGCCTTTTTCGTGAATGTAAGACCTAGTATTTGGTCTGGAGCAAAAAATTCATTTGCAACTAGAAATATAATTCTATTGGCCATAGTTTCAGTTTTTCCAGCAC
Organism: Candidatus Ancillula trichonymphae ImTpAt; assembly: GCA_000485475.1. Taxonomy (GTDB): domain Bacteria; phylum Actinomycetota; class Actinomycetes; order Actinomycetales; family Bifidobacteriaceae; genus Ancillula; species Ancillula trichonymphae. The sequence goes on along the minus strand of AXYY01000038.1, from coordinate 10,330 downwards.
CAGCACCAGCAATTACGAGGGACGGTTCATCGACTGGTGCCTCAATAATACTACGCTGTTCTGGAGTTGGTGGGAAAATGCCCAATATTTTCGCTATATCATCTGCGCCATACATTTTACTACTTACCTCCATTATTCCACTACTTCAAAAGCATTTTGCCCTACCATTTTTCCTGCATCAGATTTTATACAGGCGTATTTTAATTCACAGGTTCTACAGAGATTTGCTTCTTCATCTGTATCAAATATGTTGCTGTTTAATGCACCACAAGTTAACTTCAGCATTGCATCCACTTCTAAAGGTAGTTCATCAATACTCTTCTGGGTGTATTCTTTACTTTCTAGTGTACCCGCTTTCTTGCCCAAATAGACAAGTTTTCCTCCAGAAATTTTTTTGTCAATTTTTGCATTCTCTGAGGTATTGCTTTCACTGGGCAAATAAGTTCCACGTTTCAGGAGCATTTGGTAGATCAGAAGTTGAGGATTTTCATCTAAGCCACTATCCCGCGCTTTCTGGGGTAACTTATTTTTTGCCCACTTATTTTTGCCAGTTTTCCAGTCTACTACTAGTAATTCTCCGTTATTGTTCTCTTCTACGCGGTCAATACGCCCAACAAAACGTAAAGGTATATTGTCATTTTCGTCAACTGATAATTTATATTCAAATTTTGCCTCATTTAATTCCTCTCCGTTAATTTTTGCAACTACATTTTGGTTCAATAATGCGTTATGGTAGTAATCTGCAGCAACTGCCATCATCTTTTCTATATTTTGTATCTCTATATATTCTTCAAATTTATTGTTGAACTCTGACTTTAGGTCTCGTTTATCGATCAAGTTCCGCAACGTTTCAAGAAGTAATTTTAGCGTTTCTTCTCTTGAATTACAAGATTGATTTACTTCCCTAAGTACTTCATGAACAACTGTTCCAATTTTTGCCTTTACTGATGACTTGTTTCCGCCACTTCTCTCAAAGAACCACCTCAACGGACATTTAAGAAGAGTCTCGACAGAAGATGGTGATATTGTAATGTGGTGGTTATCGTCTAAACCATTGTCAAAAACTGAACAATTACTAGAAATTTCGTTTGCATAATACCAATTAGAAATTTTCGTATTCTCAATTTGCATATTAAACATTTTTTTTAACATTGTTGCACTGGGGTGTGCGCTTAATTTGTTGGCAGAAATACCGGGATTTTTATACGAAAATGTAGTGAGTTCAAGGCGCAACATATATACAAGTGTTTGCAAGTCAAATGCCTTAAATTTCGAAGTTGTAGAATTGTCTACATCAGTTGTTTCATTATCAAAAAACCTTGCATTTTGGAAAAACGAAGAGGGCTCAGACTCTTCAGAGTCCGTTGAAAAAATATACAAGTTGTGTGTTGTTCTCGTTATTGCAACATACAGTGCCCTTAATTCTGAATTTAACACTTCTTTTTGTTTATTTATTTTTGATATGGCAAGGATTCCATCGTTATTCGAATTAAAGATGTTCAATTTTATATCAAAAAGTGAGGTGTATCTCAACAATAAATCACGTGATTTTAGATTTGGCCAGATTCCGTCATTCAATTCTAGTATAAAAGCATGGTCAAAGTGTTTTCCCTTTGCGCTGGCTGGAGTCAGCAAATTTATTCCATTCATATGGGTGTTTGCGTACAAATTATCAGCAGAAAAATTTTGCTCACTGTAATATTCTATAAAATCGTATATGTCTTGACTTGTTCTGTTCTCGTATTCGTTGGCATAATTAAAAATTTGTATAGCTACGTTAATGGCGTTATAAGCGTTGATGTCTGATAGGTTGAGTGCTTGTGTTCTTAGTGTTTTTGAAATATTTGCAGCGCTCCAAATATTCCACAAAGTTTTAGAAATACCACAGTTATTTTTGATGGATTTCATTGCTACTTTAATTAATCTTTCAGAAGCCTTTTTAGTTGATGTTCTTTGATTAAGCATGACAAAATAACACTGCTCGACGTCCTTATGTCTGTATTTTATGCTATACTCGTCAATGTTCTCACTACTGTCCACACCACTCAATTCTATTTTTGCCGCTCGTATGATGCATACAAATGATTTCCACACTGCTTGTTTTTTTATTGCGATCTGGTATGTTGGGTAATTTGTTGGAATTTTACTCAAGTCTAGTTTTAGTTTTACTTCTTGTAGAATTGATATCGACCTAGCAATTATGGCGAACTTGCTGTAGTCAATATCCTGATTATCAACTTCATAAAGTTCTAAAATATTTTTCCTGATTTCATAAATTGCATACTGAATTTGCGAGTCTAGATTTTCAAAGGTTTTCGTGCGCAGAACCCTATAGTCAACACCAGCATTGCTGCTATTCTTGAATTTTTGAAGGTGCTGCATTATTGCTTGTTCCGGGACAAGATTTGGTGCATATTCATCATCTAGCATAATTCTTGCTGTTTTGTGCGTTGTTTGCAGTGTGTTCTTGAAGTTTATGACCGATCCACGAAAGTCATATACAGCTTCATTCGGATTACCAATTAGAACAACGCGTGTTCCACTGTCCATAATTGTTCTGATCAGATTCAGTGCAGAATATGACAATTCTTCTGCGTCATCAACTACTAATATGTCTAGTTCGGTATCAATCCTGTTCGTTTTTAGCACTTCAGTTGCACTAGAAATGGTGCCGACATGATCAACCTTCTTCTCATCGTCAAGCAACCGCATGTACTCGTTGTAGAAATGTCTCGCATCTTTCCAGATGCCCACACCGTATTTCCCGCCTAGCGCATCAAGTTCGTCGGGCGTAGTGCCCAGATTTTCCGCAGCCTCAATTAGTTCTCGCAGCTCTTGAGTGAACTTCTTGGTCTTGGCAATCTTCGGAGTAATCCTGCACAACTCCAGTTTTCCATCTGCAGCGTTCTGAATGATGGTGCTTACCACTTGTGCAATTAGAACATCTTCTTCCGGTCCGGTCAAAAACTGATTTTCTAAATGTCTACTTTGCTCCTGATGGCTTTTTGCGTAGTCAGCATACTGTAAAAGTATTTTGCAGCACAAAGAGTGGATTGTGCGTATGTTGATGGTCTTTTCAACTAGCTGCACGTTGTTCTTGATAATTTCTGCTAGATACTTTTCCTTGAAGTTATCTACATTTACTCGATTTGAACATATTGTGGCCACATTTACGCCCGTACCATCCGGTCTGTGCATGCCCTTGGCGCGCACCATGAGGTTCAGTGCAAGACTAGTCTTCCCGGAGTTTGCTGAACCAAACACCTCATAACTGCACGAACTTCTCAGAATTTCATCTGCAAGTTTTTCTAATTTCTCCACATTCACTATTGTATCACACGCCTATGACATTTTGAAAACTGAGGCAGAATTGTGCAGCAAACTCCTTGTCATGGTCTAGTTTTTGCCCGAAGTTGAATGTGCTAGCAGTTCTTCAAAACGAGTATTTACATATTCCCAGTTGACCACATTCCACCAGGACTCGATATAATCCGGTCGCTGATTTTTGTAGTCCAGATAATACGCGTGCTCCCAAACATCGAGCAAAAGCAACGGTTGTAGATTTAGAGCGAGATTGCTCTGATGATCAAGTAGTTGTAATATCCGCAGTTTGTGCGTGAGTTCGTCTCGAACCAGAACTGCCCATCCAGACCCCTGTACACCAGCTGCTAGCGAACTAAACTCGCGCTGAAAATTGTCAACACTTCCATACTGCTCGATGAGTGCGTCTTTGAGTTGTCCGTGCGCCACCTGTCCAGCTGGAGCCATATTCAGCCAGAACTGCGAGTGATTTACGTGTCCAGCAAAGTTGAACGTAAAGTCCTTGGTTATTAAATTCAGGTGGTTTAGATTGCCATCTTCATTGCTGTGGAATTCTTCAAGTTTTTCTGCAGCCAGATTTGCCCCGTTGATGTACGCGTTATGATGTTTATCATGGTGCAATTCCGTAACAAATCCACTTATGTACGGTTCCAGTGTAGAGTAGTCATAAGGAAGCTCCGGGAGTACATATTTAGAGCTATTAAGCATTATCTTCTCCATAGCCATAGTATATCACACATTTCCTTAATGTACAACTTTTTTGAGAGCTTAACTACTTTTCTACAACACTACGTATTACAAGGAATGCACATGAAGTGCGCGCGCGGAACAACGGTATTTCACTTCGTGTTCGTGAAATTCTACTAAACTTGCGCGTGCCGAAGTTCCACACCAGTTTTCCACATGTGCTGAGTATTTTGCTCATGTGTGAGGTTGGGCCCACCTACGGCTCGCGCAAAAATCTGCGTTTGCTCCGCAAACTCCGCTAACTTGCGCGCCTGAGCGGATTAACAGGTCCCCGCGAACGAAGTTAGCACCCCAAACGTAGTCCGCGCGGACATCTTCACTGTACGTTCAGCAGTAGATCGCGCACTTTGCTGTAAAGTTCGCCAGTCTTCTTAACAACTTCTGCTGGAATCTGAGGTGGTTGTGTGCCGCTTGCTGGGTCCCAGCCAGATTCGTTTAACAAGTAGTTGCGAACAAACTGTTTATCATAACTCGTACCGTTTTTGTCCCGGTAGCGTGAAGAATCTGGCGTCAGAACTTCATCACCAAGAACAACTTCCTTAGTTTCTGGATCAATTCCGAACTCGAACTTCGTGTCAACAAGTACAATCCCAGCGGATGCCGCAATTTCCCGCGCAGTTTCGTAAATAACTAAAGTCAGTTTCTGCAATTTTTCAGCCAATTGACTACCAACTAGCTGAGTAACTTTACTAAAAGAAACATTCTCATCATGTTTGCCAAACTCGGTCTTTATGGCTGGTGTAAAGAGTACTTCTGGTAGTTTGTCCCCGTCTTTTAGACTTTTTGGCAACTTGAATTCCTGAAACTTACCTGTGCGTGCATATTCTTGATACGCAGAACCAGTCAGATAACCGCGCGCAATGCACTCAACTGGAATCATCTCCAGACGTTTACAAAACATCGCACGACCGGCGACTTGTTCAGGCACGCCCTGAGTAGTTATAAAGTGGTTTGGAATAGGCAATTTCGAGAACCAGTAGTGGGAAATCTCTGTTAAAATCTTGCCCTTGTTCAAAATGGTTGGTGTTAAAATGTAGTCAAATGCAGAAATTCTATCAGTTGCAACGATTAGAACAACATTTCCTAGCGCACCGGGCTCCTCTGGTACACAAATCTCACGAACTTTTCCAGATGAAAGGTGCCTAAAACCGGGCAGTTTAACATTATCCACACTTCAATTATACCACACTTGCTTAAACTGCGTGGTTGTGTTATAATAAAACAATGGTTGTTGGCGGTTCTAGTGTCTCGAAAACTCATCCTGGTGTGCACTCGCCTGCGATTGCTTTTGCACCTGTGCGTCATACGAGGAAGATTGCGCATAAAGCTCCGACGATGACTGCCAAAGAGGTAATTGCTGAACACATCTCGGACATCGAGTATCAACAGTCAATTACGACTTTCGGTAAGGAGCGATTTCAGGAACGGGAGTTGTCTTGGTTGCAGTTTAATGAGCGTGTTTTAGAACTTGCTGAGGACGACGCTGTTCCTCTGCTTGAGCGTGTTGCGTTTTCTGCTATTTTTGCGAACAACCTCGACGAGTTCTTCATGGTGCGTGTTGCTGGTTTGAAAAGGCGCATAAATGCTGGACTTGCAGTTTCTGGGGCGTCCGGGCTGGCACCAACTGAGGTTTTGCGCCGAACACTTGAGAGGTCCGCTGAGTTGCAAAAAAGACATGCACAGAACTGGTCTAAGAATCTGCGACCCGAGCTCAAAGCAGTTGGCATAAATATTACACAACTTGATGGTTTGAGCGGGCAGGAAAAACAGCGGTTGACTAATATCTTCAAGACGCAGATTTTTCCAGTGTTGACCCCGCTTGCCGTGGATCCCGCACATCCATTTCCTTACATTTCTGGTGGATCACTATCGCTTGGTATAGTTCTGGAGAATCCTAAAACTACTGCGACACATTTTGCGCGCGTTAAAATACCGTCGAACATCTCAAGATTCATTAAGGTGCAGTTTGACGAAACGAACACGTTTGGATTTGTTGCACTTGAGGATCTAGTGTGTGCGCATCTTGATTTGTTATTTCCTGGTATGTTGATAAATGAAGTTTGTGCATTTCGAGTTACCCGCAACGAAGATATTGACGTTGAAGAAGATGATGCCGAAAACTTGCTGAAAGCTATGGAGCGAGAATTGTTGCGCCGCAGATTCGGTCCGCCCATTCGTTTGGAGGTTGAAAATACCATATCTGATAACTTGCGCAGTTGGCTTGTGCGTGAGCTCGGAATTCAAGATGAGGAAACGATTTCATTAGATGCACCACTTGATCACACAGGGTTGTTCGAATTGGTGAAGTTGGATCGTCCAGAGTTGAAATATCCGAAGTTTCTGCCAAAAACGCACCGTTTTCTCTCCGACAAGCAGTCGTCTAGTCCTGTTGATATATTTGACTGCATGCGCAAGGGCGATATTCTACTTCATCATCCTTACGACTCATTTTCTACATCTGTTCAACGATTCTTGGAACAAGCCGCGCAGGATCCGCAGGTACTTGCAATTAAACAGACACTTTACCGTACTTCTGGTGATTCACCGATAATTGACGCACTAGTGGATGCGGCGAAAACTGGCAAGCAGGTACTTGCACTAGTTGAAATTAAGGCCAGATTTGACGAACAAGCGAATATTGAATGGGCGCGAACACTGGAAAAGGCTGGTGTGCACGTTGTCTACGGAATAGTTGGACTGAAGACGCATTGTAAGTTGTCCTTAGTTGTACGCACTGAAAATAATGGTCAAATTCGGTATTATTCACATATTGGGACTGGAAACTACAACCCAAAAACTGCTCGAATGTATACAGATTATGGACTTTTAACCAGCGATGAAGTGGTGGGACGCGATATTGTGCGCCTGTTTAACCAGCTTTCTGGTTATGCGCCAAAGTCTAGTTACAGGAGGCTCCTGGTTGCCCCGAAGTCTATGCGTAAGGGGATTATTGCTCGAATTGAAAATGAACGGCAAGTTGCACTCGCTGGTGGTGAAGCGTGGGTGAAGATTAAAGTGAACTCGGTGGTTGATGAAGCATGTATTGATGCGCTCTACCGTGCGGCCGAAACAGACGTTAAAGTTGACATGATTGTGCGTGGAATCTGCGCCATAAAACCTGGAGTTACTATCCACAAGAATATACGGGTGCGTTCAATTCTTGGGCGTTTTTTAGAGCATTCGCGGATCTACGCGTTCAGAAATCCACTGCCCGAAGTTGCTCAGGCTGAAAGCGACGCCGCTCCAATTCGGCAAACGGCAACTACTCCTGAAGTTTGGATTGGTTCAGCTGATTTGATGCACCGGAACTTGGACAGGCGCGTTGAGGTTCTTGTGAAGATTGTGCAGCGCGCACAAATTGACGAACTTGTTAACTTGCTGGACTTTTCGATGTCGGACAAGACAACTGCATGGGACTTGGCAGAAGATGGGCAGTATATTCGGTCAACTGTTGATGCGGCTGGTAATCCGCTGATTAACATACAGGAAGAAATTATTGCAAAATCTCGAAAAGCGAAAGGTTCGATAAAACTCAAGTAATGGAGAAAATTGAAAGTGCGGGTGCAGTTGTCCATCGCTTGAATGAGAGAACTGGAGTGGTTGAAGTACTTCTGGTTCATCGGCCGCGCTACAAGGATTGGTCGTTCCCCAAGGGCAAACTGGACAAGAATGAACTTGCTGAAATTGCCGCTTGCCGAGAGGTTTGCGAAGAAACTGGTGTTGCAATTGTGCTGGACAAGCTACTAGGACAAGTTTCGTATGCAATTCCTGGAGTGCGCGATTTGCTTCACAGGCGCAAGAATATACACTACTACATTGCGCACGAACTGCCCAGAAGTTCACCAATCTTCAAAATGCGCTCTCCTGTAAAACCCGCATCGGATAAGGAGATCGATGCTGTCAGGTGGGTCGGCGTAGATGAGGCTTCGAACATGTTGACATATCGCGATGACCAGCAACTCATCAAGGTATTTTGTTCAACTCTAGAATTGAGCGATTCGCGCGTTATACTGGAGTTTGAACCTGCGAAGTCCATAAAAAAGTCCAAGTGGCACGGTAAGAAAAAGGATTTGCCACTGACGCACAAAGGAAAAGCTGAGGCGAGTAAGTTGAGCGAAGTTTTGAGCAGTTTTGGAATTGAAAATCTCGTTGTTTTTTCCAGAAAATGGTTCCATCGCCAAACTTTCGAGCCGTACGCACTGGAGACTGGTATTAAAATCAGGTACTTCAAAAACAAAGAAGATGCGAACTACAAGAGGTTGATTTCTAAACCAAAAGTGCGTGTTGCACTGCTCAAAAAGTAGTTGCGCGTACGGGAAATGTGCAGTATAATGCAGCTGTGGAAGACATTCTGAAAGAGTTTTGTGCTGATGGCTTCAAGTTGGTGCCAAGAGTTGAGAGTGCGGGTGCTAGAAGAATTGAACTCTGTGCGAATCTGGAAGTTGGCGGAACGACTCCCGCGCCCGCAGTTATTGAGGAGTGCGTCGAATATTGTGCGCCGCGAGGTGTTGATGTTGCAACTATGGTGCGCCCAAGAGGTGGAAATTTTGTTTACAACGGTGCTGAAAAACTGCTGATGAGTAAACAACTGGAGCTCGCCATCTGCGCGGGAAGTAATGCGGTAGTTTTAGGTGCGCTAACTGAAAGTGCCGAACTGGACTTCAAGTTTCTGGAACAACTTGCTCAGCAGAATGCTAACCGAGCAGATTTAGTTTTCCACATGGCATTTGATGAACTTCTAGCGCGCAGCGAATCAGAAGCGTTTAAGGCAGTTGATCAACTAATTCAACTGGGTTTTAGGCGCATTTTGACACACGGTGGTAGTTCGGCGAAGACAATTCTTGAAAATGCGCCCGCACTAAACAAGCTGATAAATTATGCGTCTGGTTCAATAACAATTCTTCCAGGCGGCGGCATAACTACGCAGAACTTGAGACAACTTTCCCAGTTGGTGCACGCTCAAGAGTTCCACGGTACCAGAATTATTTTTTGAAGTTGTGATATAATGTTGCCGTGGAGCCTTTCTTGTTGGTCAACATTCTTGGAGTTGCTATATTCGTCGGCGTGGGTGTGTTATTCTCGCGGAATCGAAAAGCAATAGACTTCAAGGGTGTTGTAGTTTCGCTGTGCCTTAACTTTGCGCTTGCTGCGTTCTTGCCACTTTCGCCAGTTGGGCGCTGGATTGTTGAAGGTGTTGCCGATGCGTTCGCCTGGATTGTCGCACAAAGCTACTCAGGAATTGGTTTTGTGCTCAGGGATTCTCGTGCCATCGAGAATATGGGGGCACAAACTCCAGCCACGGTTACTCAATGATGTTTGTGACAACTGCACTACTCCCTATGTTGTTGATTATTCCAGTCTTTGACATTCTTACCTACTTTCACGTACTACCCGTGCATCATCAAAGTGATTGGAAAAGCAATTGTGCTGAGATTACTCGTAGACCTAATTTGAGAGTTTCTTCTCCACGCAGATGATGTTCATGGGCTCGACAGAAGCGATTTTCGTATCAAGATTCCAGTTGACCAAAATGATTAGTGCAACTCGTAATTTAACTGTTGCGATGATGGCAATGAGTTCAGTTACCGCCGCGATTATTGGTTCCTACATCCAAATGGTGCCTGCTGAGTTTGTAATTTCCGCAATTCCTATAAATATTCCCAACGCGATAATTGTCACTAGTTTACTGAACCCAGTAGAAGTTTCGAAACTTGAAGATGAAATTAGTAATTCCATCTCAGAAGGAGATGCCTGAACAGGAGAAACGGCCTCCATTTATGACATTTCTTGATGATTCCATTCTCGGTGCTGGAAAGATGGTGTTAATTGTTTCTGCTATGGTGATCGCATACGTTGCACTTTCGACTTTTGTTAACGCACTGCTCGGATTGACGCAGTTCACATGGCTGAAACTCGAGAACATTTTGGGCGTGCTACTGTTCCCGTTTGCTTTTTACTTGGTTTTGATCCTGCGTATGCATTTGAGTTGGCGGGGCTATATGGGGGGGGGGACTAAGCTGGTGATGAACGAATTCGTGGTGATGAATGAGGTTTCTGGCATAATCAGTTCATTCTCGCGCCACTTCACTGGGGTTCTGACGGTTTTTCTCACATCTTTTGCCAACTTCTACACTTGGAATGATTCTGGGCTCATTTGGTAACTTTTCGAGCAAGAAAACGAATAACTTGCTGTCGAAACAAACTCCAAGAATATTACTTTCTGGTCTACTGGTTTCACTACTTTCTGCGGCGGTTGCAGCAG
>AXYY01000037.1 GCA_000485475.1 Candidatus Ancillula trichonymphae ImTpAt | reverse complement strand
GTCAAAGCACCTGCGTTGATTGTAGCCAGGCATGGAAGTTGCTCCCCGCCTGGAGTCGTCGACACCATCGTTGCCGCTCGCAAAACCTAGCACTTTGATATTGTCCAGACGTAGATTTTCAACGGTTCCTTGCAGGTGCCCAAAAACACCAAGATTTTTCTCAAGTCCACCAGTTTGTGCGTCGTTGTTTAAATAAACGGCGTTCGAAATCAGGTGGTTGTTGCCATTAAAGTGTCCAGCAAAATTGTTATCTTCACTTTCGCCGACTACAACAAATGCATTATCAACACTGACATTACCAGCTGCATTTAGAGTTTCGTTACTGTCCGAGACCTCGAGCCCATCAACAGTTGAATTGGTGTCAACATCATGAGTAAGCCGCACGAATCTGTTGATAAAATTGTGTGGATTTTCTCCATCTACTTCATTTACGAACTTCGAAAAAATGTTGAACTGACAGGTTGAATTTATCTTCAGTGCATCCACTTCAGTTTTATACGCATTCTCGTAGTAATTTTTTCTCAAACTGGTTGCAAAGTCGTCATCTTGACATGTGTATTCTGAAGAACTCGCAATATTAAAGTTGATGTATTCTGCACCTAGTTGTGACGCACCAACATTATTGAGTCTAGTAAGTGGCGCCCCCGCTAGTAAAACCAAAAACAGTAGTGCAATTGCTAGTGAACGACCATTTAGGTGCTTCTTGCTCGTGAGCACGCGCTCTAATGCGCCTCGCCCATTCTTTTGTCCTCATGAACTCTTCCGCTGTTTTTTCTGCAGTTTTTGCGCGCGCGCCTGAAAAGAACGCCTCCGACAATGAGCGCGAGTAGCAAAACTAGTGCAAAAAGCAGGTGGTACAAGTACCCCTAGAACCTGCATCATTTTCATCACTTGCAATAACTATAAAATCTCTGATCAATACATTTCCTCCTCTTTCAAATGTAACCGTATGATAACCAGGTACTGCGGCATCAAGAAACTCCGTGTCAAGTTGTAGTAAACTTGCTGAGTCCTTTTGCTCACCATCCTGAGTCTACTTGTAAATAGATTTCAACTCGTATTCAGTTCGTTTCAGCGGCACGTTGTCCATGTGCAAGTTCGCATCAGACTCCTTATTAGCAACATTTCTAAACGATAATGCAGCCCCTTCAGCCCTACAACACATAAATGGGGCAAGACGCACTTATCCCTTCAGCTCCAACAATTTGACGACCAACAGACGCACTTTCAGGCAAACTACTTGAGTTGCATACTGCGCTGACGCATTGTCTAGTTTAACCGAAACTCCATCATACACGACGCGCTATCAGAGGTACGTTCGACAATCTAGCGAGTAGAAAAAGCGCGCCATTTGACTCGTTGTTCCCAATGGTCAGCACACCATTTTTATCAATTTTACTACTACTCGAACCGCCCAGGATTTCCCAACTTATTGCTTTATCTGCATCTGCTGGAACGTTAATATCTGCATGGAAACTGAATGAATCTCCGCGCTTCAGGTGAACAGTTCGCTCCTGAATGTGCACGCCATTTGAAGTTCTGTCGAGCACTTGAACAACTGCGACATCTGTGATATTCGGGTTGTCTTCTCCAGTTGCAGTAACCAAAATGTGGCTGTTTCCCTCAAGTGCATTAACATTGAGAACACCTCCATCTGAAATGGTTGTCTTATCACTAGCACCAAACAACTCCCATTTTATCTTGGGTTTTTCATTTGTGCTTGAACTTGAAATCATCGAGGTGAACTTCATGCTATTGCCCGCCTTTACACTAGTTGTTTTAGTGCTGATGTCAATTCCACTGCTGTGCCCTATATCTCCTTAACAAGTACGCGCACTTCATATAAAAATGTTAGGCTCGCCTTAAGTGCCGCATGCCAATTAAAAAACTAGTGTAACTTCCTCTTTTGCGACCTTGAGGCGACCAGTGCTGCTTATTTTTGAGTTCCGCTTGCAATCGAACTCTCTGGATTCACCAGACTCCAGACAATTTCATCACTTTTTCCATCAGCTTTGGTCACCACAACAGCTTCAAACTGAAGTTCTTCGCCAACTTCAACTGCATTGTTCTTCTTCGGCATAATGTATACACCAGAAGTAATCCAATTGCGCACATACACGGATACACGGGCGTTACGTCTGAACGTAAAGTGTCTCATACTTGCTCCTGGCATACATAAACAGGACCTCTCTAGATTCTCATCCATTGAAACACTAGGAGTCCATCTTTTACTAATTAGTTGTATTTTCACTACCACCTTCAATTTCCCATGTGCATTCATTATTCTGCCCATCTGGAACATCAACCTCCGCACTAAACTTCAAGGATTTTCCAGTATCTACGAATATGCGTTCACTAGAGTTATTTACTAGAGTTATTTTCTCTTGGTGAAATTATAACTCCACTAGTTAAGTTCTTCACAATGTGTACAACTGCCTGATCCGTATACTTGGGGTTTTTGACATATACTGCACGCACAAATATGTCATGTGCTATTTCCCGTTCATCAACGTGCAGGTTACCATTTGCATCAACAGTTGTTTTGGGGTTCCCGCCGAATACCACATATAGAACATTCTTCAGTTCACTTTCTTGGTCGCCCTCTTCAGATAAGTTCGTTATGAAGTGAATATTACTGCTTGGAGGAACATTGAAAGATCGCGGGCTCATGAGAGTAGTCCAACTTGTTGATTGTTAAGCGGTATTTTGATGGTGATGTGCTTCATTTTGTCATACACCAGTGTTGTTTTTATGTAGAGAAAATCCGAGAACTCATTTACGCCAATTTGCAAGTGTGCAAGTTGTTTTGTTCATCTGCATTTTCTGAAGTGTAAATACTGCTCTGATTAGTTTCGCCAACGATTGTCCAGCGAATTTCTTTAGTCGCACTTTCTGGAACCGTCACTTTGCTTGAATGTCTACGGTTTGTCCATGGCTAATGAGGTTGCTTTCCAAATCTTCAAGACTCATACCGTTTACCGAAACAATATCAATTCCACTAGATTTCTGGCCAGTAAGATTAACAATTGCAGTATCTCTTGCAGAATACGCACCATCTTTTCCGTCTAGCACAACTTCAACCCGCAGAATTCCAAAACTCTCGTTTGGATCTCTATGTGCAGATCAACAAGTAATAAGCCTGGTTCGTTGTGTTCTGAAACTGGAACGATTCTGGTGCTGCCACTTGCTCCGTAAACAGTCCATGCGGCTTCATCATAATTTCTATCAACTCGTGTACTATAACTCTGTAGATCAGGTTGGAGTTCTCGTTCAGACCGCTAAATGCAC
>AXYY01000036.1 GCA_000485475.1 Candidatus Ancillula trichonymphae ImTpAt | reverse complement strand
CAAACACGCAGATCGACATGAACGGTAACTCTTTCAGACAGTTGCTGTCTGGAATTTACCACTCCTTGACTTTATGTAAAGTTTATGCTATACTTGAAGTGTGGAGATGTTGAAGTCTGGTGCTGATGATAACAGCAGAATAGAAAATGGATGGAGCAAGATTATGGCTTCCACCGGTTCTCTCTCCTCAGTAAGTTAAGCCCCCGGACACTAAATAGAAGTTGTTCCAATCAGGGTGTTTGGTGTGCACCTGCATTACGAAGACCCTAGTTAATTCTGGTGCTAAATTCAGGCACCTCAAAAGTGCGCGCGCTGCTTTGTTAATGAGCAGAAATTCTATTCTACGCACTGAATACAACCACGAAAAGTTTCAGAAGTTCCTCAAAAGAAAGGAGTTTCTGGAAGTGAGTACCGTAAGAGTAGACGAAAAAGTAGAGGATGAACGATGGAAAAAGAAATTGAACCAAAGCTAAGAAGAATCGGAGAATATCTGGATATTGGATCAAAAAGATTCGTTATTCCAGAGTATCAACGGGCATATTCGTGGGGGACCGAACAGTGTGAAATGCTGCTCTTCAGCGATGTTTCTAATCTTGGCAATGGCGGGGCGGCGTTGCCAGTGATGAATATTTCTTGGAAACGTTATCGTCGATTGCTCAGGTGGAGACCAATTACAGTTAATTGATGGACAACAGCGAATACGACCTTTTACTGTGTTGGTGAACGTCATAAGATTAAGACTATATGATGCCATAGAGAGGAATCGTAATGAAGGAACCGTAAAAAACTTCTTGTGGAACTTGAGGATAAATTGAAGATGGTGAATAAAATACTTTATAATCCTGGACCAGGAGACGACCTTACTTACAAATGAAGATCCTAAAAAACTGGAAGAACTTGGGGAGAATTTAAGATATGATAGTCAATCGATGAACGAAAATGAAAATACACGAGGTGATTTTGTTGCGATTTTGAAACTAGCAACCTTTAAGAATGCTGAAGAAAAAGTTGGCAGAATTCCTAATAAAAGACTAGATCATAAATACTCAAATTATTTCAAAAATTTAGATATTTTCATGAGAAGCTGGAGAAATTAGAAGCTACAAAATTAAATGAGTTCGCTCAACTTCCCTTGAAAAAATACCAAGTTATTGAGATTAGAAGCTAGAAGATTGAACAGGCAATCGAAATGTTTAATTCGCTTAATTCAAAAGGTCAATCGCTCTCCACATCTGACATCATTTCTGCGAAGCTATAAAATGCTAAGGATAGAACATCTTTTCATGAAAGATGGAATGGTATTATTGGGGACTCGGAAGAACTAAAATCTTTGGGATAACTTTGGATGACATTTTGAATCAATACATATGTATAATAAAGACTCACAAAAAAGAAAGCCTTGAGCATTACCTGCAGTTAGAAAGTTTTTCACCGAAACTAAAGAATTTGGTTCATCGATAGATCCAGAACAATTTGCAGATGAATTAGAAAAAATAATTGATAGGTAGAACGAAGTTGTAGACGATGATTTAGTCCAGGTATTATTCAAGTTTAATAAGAACTCATGGTTCTTTTTAGCGACGTACTTATTTTCAAGAGACTACGACGAGAAAAGCACTAGAGAGTTTATTTTGTTGCTTATTAAACTTTTGTACTTACTACTTGAGGTATCCGGTAGAATTTACTCAGCATCTGATTTCAAAACCTTCTTGCTCAGAGAAATTGTTAATTTTGCTAGCCCCGACAAAGATGTTAGCGAAATAAGTAGGGCATTTTCGATCACATTCAGAAGAACTTTGACAGAGAACGAACTAGAGAACAAATTGAAGAGTGCACGAAGAATTCACTAGTATACCTAAATGAATACCTATTCAACGAGGAAGAATTCAGATTAAGTAAAGTAGATATTGAACACATAATGCCACAAAGTGGTAGGAATCTTGACGCAACCAGCCGCGATGCTAATATTACGGATGGTGAATTCGATGAATATAAGGGATAAATTGGGTAATGAGATACTTTTAGGAGCGAAAATGAACAGGCAATTAGGTAATGATTGGTTTAGGACTAAACGGTCAAAATATAAAAGCTCTAGCTATTCCTTAGCAAAAAGTCTTGGTGATTACCCTTCTGACAAATGGACAAAAGAAAATATTGACAAAATGACGGAAAAAGCAGCAGACAGAATTGTTAATTTCATTTTTGGTGATGAATCCGCTGAAGAGATTGATGCAATTGATGCAATTGAGCAACAGATGTACGGGAAATAGGGGGAAGTAAATTATGAAGTTAGTGGAATATAGAGCAGGAGAGGAATATGAGTAAAGTAGAAGATATAAGATAGTGAATGTGGAAGCGCTATGAAGAATGTATATTCAGATGCATATGAGAATATACTAAAGCAATTGAAGAGAGCATTTATACAACATATACACAGATTGTTTTGTTGTATACACAGATTGTTGATAAAAAATTTATCAGCAAGCGGTTGATATTGCGGTTGCCATAATCTATAGTCTGAATATAAAAGATTTGTCAGAGAGATCCAAAGCAGTTTCCAGAATCATGGGTAGGTTATATTCAGTTACTAAAAAC
>AXYY01000035.1 GCA_000485475.1 Candidatus Ancillula trichonymphae ImTpAt | reverse complement strand
AGCTCAAAGACTGCCAGTCGTCGAACGCTGCTGAGTGCGAAATCTTCATCGTTGAGGGAGATTCTGCGGGCGGTTCAGCAATTCAGGGGCGTAATCCGTATAATCAAGCAATCCTACCAATCCGCGGTAAGATCCTGAATGTTGAGAAAGTGCGTCCAGATCGTGCACTCAGCTCAGAAACAATTCAGAGTCTGATCAGTGCGATTGGGACTGGTTGGGGTGAAGAGTTCAATGCACAAAGGGCGCGGTATCACAAAGTTGTCCTGATGGCGGACGCGGATGTTGACGGTGCGCACATTGCAACACTCCTGCTAACTTTCTTGTTCCGGTATATGCAGCCATTGATCAAATTGGGGTACGTGTACATCGCTCAGCCGCCGCTGTATCGCATCAAGTGGTCGAACAAGCCGCATGATTACGTATTTTCAGATGAAGAACGCGACGAGCACCTGAAAGAGGGTGAAGCAGCGGGCAAGAAACTGCCAAAAGATGGTGTTCAGCGATACAAGGGTCTTGGAGAGATGAACTACACAGAACTTTGGGAGACCACCATGAACCCTGAACTCAGGACGCTCAAGCAAGTAACTGTGGATGATGCAGCTGCTGCAGACGAAACTTTTAGTTTACTCATGGGTGAAGATGTCGCATCTCGCAGAAGTTTTATTCAGCAGAATGCGAAAGATGTACGGTTTTTGGACATATAGGAGGTGATTTGTGGTTGATGATGAAGGTTTTGGTGAAGCTACGAACGAGCAGGTGGTTAACCACGGTCATATACACCAAGTGAATCTCCAGCTCGAAATGCAAAACAGCTACTTAGATTATGCAATGAGTGTAATTGTTGGACGTGCATTACCGGATGTAAAAGATGGGCTCAAGCCAGTGCATCGGCGCGTGATATACGCAATGTATGATGATGGTTACCGTCCAGATCGCGGCTATAACAAGTGCTCGCGCGTTGTCGGTGACGTTATGGGAAAGTATCATCCACATGGTGACTCTGCAATTTATGACACTTTGGTGCGGCTGGTTCAAAGCTGGTCGTTGAGGTATCCACTTGTTGATGGGCAGGGCAACTTCGGATCGAGCGGAAATGATGGTGCTGCTGCTCCGCGTTACACTGAGTGCAAAATGAACAACCTTTCGCTTGAAATGGTGCGCGATATTGATAAGGACACAGTTGATTTTGAGCCGAACTACGACGGTAAGAATCTGGAACCGATTACCCTTCCTAGTCGTTTTCCAAACTTGCTCGTAAACGGAAGTGAAGGCATCGCTGTTGGTATGGCGACTAAAATTCCGCCGCACAATCTACGAGAAATTGCTAAGGCTGCAACTTGGGCACTTGACAATCCGGACGCGACTGATTCAGAACTTTTAGACGCAGCAATTGGAATTGTTAAAGGCCCGGACTTTCCAACTGCCGCAAGTATTCTTGGGCGTTCTGGTATTGAAAAAGCGTATAGAACTGGTCGCGGTCTTATCATCATGCGCGCGAAGGTGACTGTTGAAAAGGTTAAAGGGCGCACGTGTCTGGTTGTAACTGAACTGCCATATCAAGTGAATCCTGATGTTCTAGCAAAGCGCATTGAAGAGCAAGTCAAGGAGGGTAGACTTTCTGGAATTGCTGATATGCGCGATGAATCTTCTGGTAGAAATGGTTTGCGGCTGGTAATTTTGCTCAAACGAGATGCTGTTGCAAAAGTGGTGTTGAATATTTTGTACAAGCATACGCAACTGCAAGAAACTTTTGGAGCGAATATGCTTGCACTGGTCGACAGTGTGCCCAAGACATTAACACTTGACCAGTTTCTGCGCCACTGGGTAAATCATCAGGTTGATGTAATCTGCAGGCGCACAAATTTCCTGCTGAATGAGGCAAAGGAACGCCAGCACATTCTGGCTGGTTACCTCAAGGCACTAGATGCAATAGATGAGGTGGTCGCGTTGATCAGAGCGTCTAAAGATGTTGATGAGGCGCGCAGCAAGTTAATCGATTTCTTGAAAATTGATGAAGTGCAAGCTCGTGCGATTCTGGCAATGCAGTTGAGCCGTTTGGCGGCACTTGAGCGGCAGAAGATCCAGCAAGAATATGACGACTTGACCGAGAAAATTGCAGATTTCGAGGACATTCTTGCCAAGCCGGAGCGTCAACGGCTGATAATCAAAGAGGAGTTGAATGACATCGTCAGGTGTTTTGGTGACGATCGTCGAACTGAGATTTTTGCATACGGGCCTGATGTAAACGAAGAGGAACTGATCCCAGAAGAGGAAGTAGTGATTACGCTTACGAATGGTGGTTGGATTAAGCGGACGCGTTCAGATAACTACAGAGCTCAGAGGCGCGGCGGAAAAGGCGTCAAGGGTGCGAGTTTGCGAGAAGATGACATTATCCAGAAGTTTTTGGTGACTACTACTCACAACTGGTTGTTGTTTTTTACCACAAAAGGGCGCGTGTTCAAGATTAGGGGCTGGGAGGTTGCCGCTTCCGGACGTGATTCAAAAGGACAACATATTGCGAACTTGCTGGCAACCAATTCAGATGAGCAGATTGCAGAAGTGATCGACTTGAAGAACTTCACAGATGCGCAGTACTTGTTCTTTGCGACAAAACGAGGTCTAGTTAAAAAGACGAAGTTGTTGGAATTCAGCAACATCAGAATCAATGGGTTGAAGGCGATAACGCTAGTTGAAGGCGATGAGCTCATAAATGTGTGCTTTGCAAATCAGGAGGATACTGCAATTTTGGTCTCCAGGCGCGGTCAAGCAACCAGATTTAGTCTACTTGATGAAAAAGTGCGCTCAATAGGCCGTATTTGTCAGGGTGTGCGTGGTATGAGATTCGGAGAAGAGGATGAACTACTCTGCGCGAATGTGATTCCAGCTGAAAATACAGATATTGACTTGGTCTGCATCACGAGCGGTGGTTATGCAAAACGAACTGCAATAAGTGAGTATCCGATCAAGGGGCGCGGCGGAAAAGGCGTTCGAGTTGCCAAAGTTGCACAAGTGCGCGGTGAACTGGTCGGAGCGGTTGAGGTAAAAGATGAAGATGAGTTACTAGTAATTATGCAGTCCGGAAAAGTTCTGCGCTCAAATGTGAGCGAGATTCGTCCAACGAGTAGAAGTACATCCGGCGTAATTTTTGTGCGCACGAATGAGGGCGATGCTGTGATCAAAGTGACCAAAAATGTTGAGCGAGATTTGCCGGAAACTGATGATATGCGGGAGAAGGTTATTGATGAGGAAGTTGTAAGTAGTGCACTTGAGAGAGGAAAAAATGAATAGAATTACTAAGGGTTTAACTGGAAATGGTACAACTAAAAGTTCTGCGCTTAAGACTGGCATAAAGAGCGAAGCTAGTTCGCTGAAAGGGCGCTTAAAGAGTGAAAAAACTGCAAGTTTAGGCGCCAAGAGTACGCCCGCACCTCGGACTGCCGGAAATGTTTCTGTTGCTGCAAGCGCGAAGAGTCCACAGGTGCTTGAACTCAACTTGCGCCGCATTGATCCAATTTCTGCAGCCAAGTTGGCATTTTTCGTTTCAATTGCGCTGGGCATCATGTTCGTTGTTGTGGTTTCGCTGTTCTGGCTCTTGCTCGACACTTCGGGCGTTATCTATCAGTTCACGCAGGCGATGGTCGGTGCGGGTCTAGGAGTTAAAAGTAGTTCTGGAGTGTTCGGATTAAAAACTGTTGCGTTGATTGCAAGTCTTCTGACATGCATAAACATCGTGCTGTCAACAATTATAGCTGTAGTTTTCGCACTAATCTACAACATTTCTGCGAGCCTTAGTGGAGGCATCAAGTTGATTTTCGAACGCGACTAAATCAGGGCCATATTAGTCTTTTGAAGACTGCAAGTTTTGTAGTTTTACGGTAAATTTTGTGAAATTTGTTACTATTACGGTGTGATTACACCATATGTTTTGGTCCACTTGTCGTTAAATTATTATTGAGCGTCACATCTCTTATTTTAATATTTTCCTACTTTTATTTGATAATTTTCTGATTACGAGACAGTATAATGCACCCACAGGCGGAAGTGCCAACGGAGTGGTTGCTTGTGGCTTGTAGGAAGAAAATAGAAGTGTGGCAGTAGAGAGGAAGTAATGCAAAACAGAGTAGTACGTGCAGGAAGGTGATTGCTGCAAGACCGGGCGTTTTGCTGTCAGTCTTTACCCTGGTGTTCGGATTGCTTTGGTGGTGCGGGCGTAGAATTATCCAGTCCTGCACAGCGCCGTTGGAGTATATTGAAATTGTCGCTGCTGCCAAAAACTGGATGAGTAACATGTCGGGCACTGGAACAGAAACAGATCCCAAGATTATCAGGACTGCTGAGGATCTGGCGAGGGTAGTAGTCATGGTAAACACCGGTTACAATACTTTGGCTACTTCCGCATTTGCTTGGAGTGATTCAGATGTTTACTTGAAACTCGGGGATAATATTGACCTTGCTGATTACAGCAAAAAACGGTACATGGACAGATCCAGCAGGACGATCGCAGAGCAAGGGTTGGGTCCCAATTGGTAATGTTACAAGGTCGTTCGCGTCACATTTTGATGGTGGTGGCCACACGATTTCGAATTTGAAGATTAATGACAATGGGGTGTGGGTGTTGGTCTTTTCGGAGTTACAAATCATGCTGAAATTAAAAATCTTTACGGAAGTGGTGATGTTAATACTAATTTTACTCCTAACTTTCGCAGACACAATAAAGTTAACGGAGTAAAGATAGATCTTGATCCTTTTCCTTTTGATTTGAACGCTTGGGTGAAGGAATGACATGATAATTGGATACCTTGGACTTCTTAATACAGCTATCTGGTTGTTTCCGTCTGGAGAGGAGTTACCCAAATTGATAAAGAGGTGAAGGTAGAAGTTGAAAGAGCCACTCAAGTCAAACAGTGCGGGTTACGCGCAGCGTTAGTGTTTCACGTGCGGGCGGTAGTTTTTGAACTGCCGCCCTTTCTTATGTCCTAAATGCCGCGTGCCTGAACGACGGAAGTCCCCTAACACAAAATTTACTTAAGATAATCTTCATATAGACTTGACGAAACTATGCAACTTATGATATAATACTTACTGTAAGTATACGTTCGGACGAAAGGAATATTATGAACAGTATAGTTTTGGTAATGCTTCTAAAGGTCCGTCTCGTCAAGAGTATATGCCAAACAAAAGACTCATAAGTGGTTTATATGCATTATACTTTGTAACTGCTATCGTTGGCGGAGTGTCTATATTCGTCTCACTTGGTTCAAGTATCAGTGATATTAGCATTTGTGTCACTGGGGTGCATATTTTCTTTTCCACTTTTACGTACGATTATCGCTGATATGGCAAGAGAAAACTCGGGCATTGATAGCCGAGTTTTGATCTTTCTGCTTGGTTTAGTCACGGTTGCATTTTATTTCTGATGGCGATGGCCTGTCGAGTAATCGTCATTCCAGAAGGTTGGGCGAAAATGTGTGCTCTTTTCTTGGTATTAGGTGACACGCAAGTTATTAGGGTTTCGGGGGGTGAAATTTGGATAAATTGGAAAGTGGACATGATAACAATCATAGAACGACGCCGATTATATAAGGCAACTGTTTTCAAAAAGGGGATAAGTGGACACGCGACCATAACTATGGAACGACGCAAATTACTACATCTGTGCCGGACCTGATGTCTGCTACCGTGGCAAGAATTCCGGTTGAAGCAAAATGCAGAAGTAGAATACATGTGAACCGCGTACAGCAAGCACTAGATTACTGACTCCTGAACTAATACTCTAGTGACTAGCCCACCTAGTGGCGCACGGAACCAGAAGCTGCACATTCTGAAGAGCAGCGTTACTCCTAGTGCAACTGTTCCAGGCACTCCAATTGCAATCTGCCCAAGTGTCAGCGCAGTTTCGATTGCGCCGAGCCCTCCAGGTGTTGGCACCAACGAACCAGCGGAGTTACCGAGTAGAAAAATAATTGCAGCACTAAGAAGACCTGGAAACTGTCCGAAACTAGCGAGTGCGGCCCAGAAGGCCAAAATATTGGCAAATATCATAACTAGAACGCCAAAGTAGCCGATAATTACGCTTTTTGGCGATCGTATAACTTCAACAAAACTGCTCAAAAAATTCTTCGTGATGGATCGAACTTGGTTGATAATATTCTTGCGGAATCTCGGAATGCACAACACAATTGTGACCGTTATTAGAATACTGCCGACGATTAAAATAAT
>AXYY01000034.1 GCA_000485475.1 Candidatus Ancillula trichonymphae ImTpAt | reverse complement strand
ACTGCGTTTGCAAAAGCAAACTCCTTTGTCTTGTGCGTGTGCGTGGTTCATTCGCATTCCGCAAAGCCGCGGAATACGAACAACTTGCACCCGCACAGGTAAAAGGAGTGCTCCGCACGCATATAACTCAACTGTCTAAATTCAAAGAAGTTGTTACAATGTATAAAAAAGATGAAGACAAGGTAAGATAAAAATACGAAAATTTGCTAGTTTTTAGCAAAATACAGCCATTTTGAAAATAAAGTATAAAAAAGTATACTTTTTACTTGACAACGGAAAAGGTATGTGTTACAATAAAAATGTCCTTTGGTCTTCAAGGGACGTAGTAAGTTAAAGGTTAAAACTGTTTTGTAGCAAATAAGCAGTCGCTTGGGGGATGATTCTTTGTGTTTTTGTTTCTCAAGTGGGTGCACGCTGAATTGGTTTTTACGCCTCAGTAGTTTGAGAACTCAATAGTGTGGTAGATGATATAATGCCAAAAGTACATCTATTCTAGTATTACTACTAGAACAAGAATTGTATGGTTCATTTTGTTAATCACGTTTCTCCTTGTCGACCTGAGGTTTAGCATATAAACTGGTTGGGTCAATGTGAAATGTGTTGATGGTCATAATTGACTAGAATATAGTTAGAAATAGCTCATCAATTTTATGGAGAGTTTGATTCTGGCTCAGGATGAACGCTGGCGGCGTGCTTAACACATGCAAGTCGAACGATGAAGCTGGAGCTTGCTCTGGTGGATTAGTGGCGAACGGGTGAGTAACACGTGAGTAACCTGCCCTTCACCCTAGGATAACATTGAGAAATCAATGCTAATACTGGATACATTCTGCAGAAGGCATCTTTTGTAGAAGAAAGAATTTTTGGTGAGGGATGGACTCGCGGCTTATCAGCTTGTTGGTGAGGTAGTGGCTCACCAAGGCTATGACGGGTATCCGGCCTGAGAGGGCGGACGGACACATTGGGACTGAGATACGGCCCAGACTCCTACGGGAGGCAGCAGTGGGGAATATTGCACAATGGGCGCAAGCCTGATGCAGCGACGCCGCGTGAAGGATGACGGCCTTCGGGTTGTAAACTTCTGTCGTTAGGGACGAAGCGGAAGTGACGGTACCTAACAAGAAAGGACCGGCTAACTACGTGCCAGCAGCCGCGGTAATACGTAGGGTTCAAGCGTTATCCGGAATTATTGGGCGTAAAGAGCTCGTAGGTGGCATGTTGCGTCTGATGTGAAAGCTCTCAGCTTAACTGAGAGCTTGCATCGGGTACGGGCGTGCTAGAGTGTGGTAGAGGAAACTGGAATTCCTGGTGTAGCGGTGGAATGCGCAGATATCAGGAGGAACACCAATGGCGAAGGCAGGTTTCTGGGCCATCACTGACACTGAGGAGCGAAAGCGTGGGGAGCGAACAGGATTAGATACCCTGGTAGTCCACGCCGTAAACGTTGGGCACTAGATGTGGGGACCTTCCACGGTTCCCGTATCGCAGCTAACGCATTAAGTGCCCCGCCTGGGGAGTACGGTCGCAAGGCTAAAACTCAAAGAAATTGACGGGGATCCGCACAAGCAGCGGAGCATGCGGATTAATTCGATGCAACGCGAAGAACCTTACCAAGGCTTGACATATAAGAGAAAGTTTTCAGAGATGAAGACCCTCTTCGGACTCTTATACAGGTGGTGCATGGTTGTCGTCAGCTCGTGTTGTGAAATGTTGGGTCAAGTCCCGCAACGAGCGCAACCCTTGTTCTGTGTTGCCAGCATTTAGTTGGGGACTCACGGAAGACTGCCGGGGTCAACTCGGAGGAAGGTGGGGATGACGTCAAATCATCATGCCCCTTACGTCTTGGGCTTCACGCATGCTACAATGGTTGATACAAAGCGCAGCAATACCGCAAGGTGGAGCGAATCGCAAAAAGTCAGTCTCAGTTCGGATTGGGGTCTGCAACTCGACCCCATGAAGTCGGAGTTGCTAGTAATCGTAGATCAGCAATGCTACGGTGAATACGTTCTCGGATCTTGTACACACCGCCCGTCAAGTCATGAAAGTCGGTAACACCCGACGCCGGTGGCCTAACCTTTTGGAGGGAGCCGTCTAAGGTGGGATTGGCGATTAGGACTAAGTCGTAACAAGGTAGCCGTACCGGAAGGTGCGGCTGGATCACCTCCTTTCTGGAGTTATTTTGTGGAGACATTATAGAAAAAGATTTACCACACTAGTGAGTTCTCAGACTATTTGGGTCTGGTCCATATGGGTTAAGTGCCTTAATACTTAAGGCGTGGCCGTATCGGAGTCGTTGTTTGAGAACTTTATAGAGAAAGAGCGCGAGCGTCTTTTGGTTGGCTATTGAGCTACAATTTTTTTTGTGTAATTCTTTGTTGTCGAATTATTCGCTGTTAGTATTGCTTTTAAGCAAGACATCATCAGCATCTTTTCGTTTGGTTGTAGTGTTAAAGTAGAAGTACTGAGAT
>AXYY01000033.1 GCA_000485475.1 Candidatus Ancillula trichonymphae ImTpAt | reverse complement strand
TCAACGAAATAGTAGACAAGATTAAGAAAATTGTGGATAAAACCTAAAGGTGGAATTGTTGTGGAATTTGCGAAGTAAAGTGAAGATGAAGTTGTGGCGATATTCCGCATTCTCATGAACTATTTGGCGTATTTTCAAAAAGTTGAAAAATACTTGACAAGTTTATACAGTTGTGATACAATGGGGACTATCGAAGATCGTTGGTGATGCTTTAGTGGCGCTTGGTACACACTTTGTGGGGGCGTTTGGGTTGAGGTGTATAATTCCAGCGTAGGTGTTAGTGAATGCTTGACTGTTCGAGCGCGCCGATGTTCTACGCTTTATGTTTTCTCTTCCCGTTACTTTGTCCTTGTGCTTTGTTTACTAGTTTTTGTTTGTCTTCAACGGTGCGGGTGAGTACAACTTAATATAGATCATAAGTTGATAGGAATTTAGTAAGAAGAGAGGACAATAATGGCGACAGAAAGAAAAATCCAACAGGTTGCTGAACTTAAACAGTTGTTTGAGGTTTCAGATGCTGTGGTTTTGACCAAGTGTCATGGGCTCACGGTTGCGCAGATTAAGGATTTGCGTACAAAACTTGGAACCGATGTAAGGTATGTCGTTGCAAAAGATACTCTAGTTAAAATTGCTGCTAAAGCTGCTGGTGTGGAGGTTCTTGATGAATCGCTATTGAGTGGTTCAACAGCAATAGCATTCGTGACAGGTGATGTTGTTGCATGTGCGAAAACTTTGAGGGATTTTGCAAAAGATTTTGAGGTTCTTGAAGCAAAGGGTGGTGTTTACGAAGGTGAAGCCATCACTGCTGAAGATGTTAAGAAAATCGCTAGTCTTGAATCTCGTGAGGTTCTGCTTGCCAAAATTGCTGGTTCTGTTAAGGCTGGTATTGCGAAAGCTGCGTATGTTTTGCAAGCACCTGCGTCTAAGACAGTTCGAACAGTTGAGGCTTTGAGAACGGAAAAGAAAGCGTAAGTTGGACTACGAGATAAAAACTACGGTTGTAAGTAGGAATAGAGGATAGAATAAGGACAAGAAGATGGCAAAACTAACTACTGAAGAGCTAATTGATGTATTCAAGGAGCTGACATTAATTGAATTGAGTGATTTCGTGAAGAAATTCGAGGAAGAGTTTGACGTAACTGCTGCGGCACCCGCTGCTGTGGCTGTTGCTGCTGCACCAGGCGCTGGCGATGCTGAAGCTGCTGAAGAGAAAGATTCCTTCAATGTTGTACTAACTGCTGTTGGAGATAAGAAGATTGCTGTGATCAAAGAGGTTCGCGGCTTAACAAGTCTAGGTCTAGCAGAAGCTAAGGCACTTGTTGACGGAGCGCCGAAGGTGGTTCTAGAGAGCGCTAAGAAAGAGGATGCAGAAAAAGCAAAAGAGATTCTTGAGGCTGCAGGTGCAACTGTTGAGCTTCAATAGATATAATCAACATATATAAGGGGGCGGCACCAAAATGTCGTGCCCCTTTGTTTTATTTGTTTTAGGAGCTAGATGAGCTTTACTATTGGTACTGGCATCGATGTTCATGGGTATACGCATGAAGTGAGCACTTCAAATTGTCCAGATGTTCAGTATTCTGCGGGAAATTGCCTTAAACTTGGACTTCTTGAATTTCCTGGCTTCCCGCAACTGCAAGGGTATTCTGATGCGGATGTTGCGACTCATGCACTTTGCGACGCAATTCTTAGTGCGGCACATCTGGGTGACATCGGCTCATTACTTGGTGTGGATGACGAGAACTGGAAAGGTGCGTCTGGAGAGAAAGTGCTGCAGCATGTTCTGGAAACTGTTCAGCGCGAGGGATTCTCACTAGAAAGTGCAAGTATTCAAATTGTTGCACGTGCTCCAAAAATACATGCGTGCAGGAACCAGATGATGGCAAAATACCAGGAAGTTACAGGCATCAAAATCGGAATTGGTGCCACAACTACGGATGGTTTTCTTGCAGAACTGGGCAACGGACAAGCGATTATGGCAGTTGCAAATGCATTACTCAGGTTCGCTTAAGATAGCTACTTGGCATTCTAATTCTACTGTGGTATAATATCCAAATAACTGTAAACTGGATAAAAGGAGTTTTTATGAAGATAGTAAAAATATATTCATTAG
>AXYY01000032.1 GCA_000485475.1 Candidatus Ancillula trichonymphae ImTpAt | reverse complement strand
GAGCCGTAGGCGAGTAGCCCCTCAGCGTGCGCAACAAACACTCAACTTCCGAACAATTGAACAGAGCTTCACTTTGTGAAACACCACCACAAACGCCTTTTGCTACGCAAAGACCGTTCTTATATAAATACACTAGAACATTTTGATAATCGACCAGTTGTTTTAGGAATATGAACTTTTGAGATGTAGACTTGCGCTATGTGGTATAATGTGTAAATGTTTAAGTCTTTCAGGGCAGTTATTCCAGGTCAAAGAAATCGTCAGGACCAGTCTTCAAAGCAACTGGCGGATACGTCGGGTAGTGCTAAGAATTCTAATAGTAAGCCGAAAAACCTCCAACCAGAAGACGGAGAACTAGAGAACAATCAACTGGACAGTAGTGTAGATGGTGGCGTGGTTAGTGCGGGTGCTGATGGGGAAACTCTTGAAGCAAGTGCGGCGCAGAAAGCAGCTCAAACTCTGAACAAGAAGTCCAATGCAGCAAAAAGAGCGAAGAAGCCATCTGCCGCACAAGTAAATGCGAGTAAAAGTCTGAGCGCCGCAGTTGATCTGGCGCGAAATGTATTGTCTAGAAGTGTGGATAATGCTGGAGATATAGGTGAACATGTAGATTTCGAGATGATTGACGACTCAATTGGCGTGCACTCGTTCAGATCCAACTTGAAAGGCTACAACAACTGGAAGTGGTTCATTTATATGAGCAAGTTGCCGAATTCGAAAATCAGTATAATTGAGGTGTCGCACTTACCAGATGAATCTGCACTTTTGGCGCCGAAGTGGATACCTTGGAATGAGCGGATTAAGCCCTCTGATATTATGGAGTACGATGAGTTGCCCTACAACTTTGATGATTCTAGACTGGTGGACATCAGCAACCTGAATAATTCTCAAGACCTGAATGTCTTGGGTAGAACGGCACTTGCAAAAAATCGGCTCATGATACTCAGCGCGAAGAACGATGTTGCAGATAGGTGGTACAGAGGAAATTCTGGACCGCACACAGCTTCTACGCGCATATCACTAGCGAACTGCATGTCTTGCGGTTTTTTTGTCCCCATTGAGGGTGATCTAGGGCAACTGTTCGGTGTGTGCGCGAACTTGTGGAGTCGTGACGATGCTCGTGTGGTTTCAAGTGATCATGGGTGTGGAATGCATTCAGAAACTGATACGAGCAGGCAGAAGAAACGTTGGTCTCCGTCGAAAACTGTAATTGATCAAACTACTGATGTGGATCTTTTTAAATTAGTAGGACAAAACAAAAAGAAGAGTAAGGAGATATAAATGAATGCACGAACTGCCGAAATAACGCGCAAAACACTAGAATCTTCGGTTGCAGTAAGTATAAATCTAGATGGTGAAGGTTTAGCAAATATTTCAACACCAATCAATTTCTACAACCACATGCTTGAGGCACTTTCCAAGCACTCGTTGATTGATTTAACTGTTGAGGCAGTTGGTGACCATGAAATTGATGCGCACCATGTTGTTGAAGATGTTGCTATATGCATCGGTCTGGCAATAAAAAAGGCACTAGGAAACAGGGGCGGTATTACTCGTTTCGCCGCAGCATTTGTACCGCTTGATGAGGCGCTCGCCATGGCGGTTGTTGATATTTCTGGACGCGCTCATTTCGAACACAGTGGTGAACCAAATGAGCAGATATATCATCTAGTTGCTGGACACTTCACGGGCTCGCTGACAGGACATGTTTTTGAATCTATCACCTCAAATGCGGGGATCTGCGCACATATCAAGTTGCTTAACGGTAGAGATCCGCATCATATAGTTGAGGCACAGTTTAAGGCATTTGCACGTGCGCTCGGGGAGGCTGTCACAATCAACCCCAGAATTGAAGGTCAGGTCCCGTCAACCAAAGGGGTTCTCTAATGGATGACATTTCCTACTTGAATTTTGATGTTCCTGATGAAATCGACAACGCCCCAAAGGAGGTTGGCGAAACTCCAAAAGTCGCACTAATCATACTGCCAATATACGAACCAGTTGTTTGCGGTGCACTTTGCGTGTTCTCGAAGTTCCGCGCGGTGATATTATCCAATGGTATGTATGGAACACTAGCATTTTTACAAGATGCGGGAACTGGGCAGCCGCAGGATTTAATTGTGCAACTTACTAAAATGGTTCAAGATATGGATGCGGTGTTAGTTCAGTATGTTTTCGGTAGAATTGATGCTTCACTATACAAGAACGGCGAGAAACTGCACTCGTTAATTCCGACACTTGTCATTAGTAATTTTTCAGATTTTGCAGAGAAGGT
>AXYY01000031.1 GCA_000485475.1 Candidatus Ancillula trichonymphae ImTpAt | reverse complement strand
GTTGCATTTTCATCGGAAACCGTTCGCATTACATCTTCTTGATGCACCACATCGTAATCAACAACCTCACCAACAATGTATACTTTAAGAATGCGTCAACTGCAGGAAACTACGTATATTTCGCATTCACGCTCGTAGGAATCTTCGTAGTTTCATTTAGTGCGGAATTAGTTGTCAAGACGTGCACCAAACTGCCGACTTTCTTGTCTAGCCGTTGCAAAGCTACTTGAGCATCGCCCTGAACAGTTTGTAGTCCGGAAGTACGCTTTCCACAACGCTCCAAAACTCCTTCTTGTGTGCGGCAACTCGTAGATGCGCCAATTCGTGGACGATTACATATTCCAGGCACCGCTCAGGGTACTTCTTCAGTTCCGAATTGATAGTAATTATGCGCGTGTTGATATTACAAACACCCCAACGAGTCTTCATCTTGCGCAGACGAATGCGGCTCGCTGAAACTTCAAGCCGCTCCTGCCAATATTCGGCAAGTTGTTGTGCTTCAACTAGAAGTTCAGCATCAGTAATTCGTGCAACTTTTGGGTGCAGAGCATTCTTCTCAAGTTGTCGGTCAATCCAGACGGTATGCGAACCAACAAACCTCTCGATTGTGGCGTAACTTGTGTTCAACGGTACAGAAACGTGCAGCTGTCCAGTTTCTGACTGCACCTTCATGCGCAAATTCTTCACAGCCTTGAACTCCACTTGGACCTCGCGCCCGCAGATCATCACAACTACATTATACTACAACAATGGTATTTCACCTCGTGAATTCTGCCGAAGTGCGCAGTTGGGCGATCTTTTACCATGCAAAAGACAAATGATTGTGTTTGCGGAGCAAACTCCGGTTTGCGCAAGTGTTCGCGTTTGTGTAGCAAATACCTTTAATTGCGTTTCGCAAAGCGAAACTCTGTAATATAAAAAATCTCGGCCATTTTCATGACCGAGATTTTTACTTTTTTAGGTCGCTTGGACGACTAGCTAATTTTCGTAAGTTCTGCGTGTGGAGTGGTCACGTGAGCATAGTGCTTAATATTTAGAGCGTCGCCACCGCTGTCACAGCTAGAGATACACATGGGACATAACTCGATACATAAATACCACGAACATGACCTTTTAACAATCCTTGAGTTTCGTTGGTTACAACATCAAGTTCTTTTGTTTCGCCCTGATTTATATGTATTACTCCAGGATCAGCAAAAAGTTTCTTAAACCACCCATTAGTTTTTGGATTCCATGACCAGTCATCGCTATATCCTTTTACATCCTCCCGAATTGGAAACTCGGCAACATCCACTCCAGTATTTGTCACTTTAACATGAACTTTTGTCTTTGTTCCATGATTACCATTTTCTGTCCAGAAATGGTTAGTGTTGTCACCGGATTGAATATCCTGCACCAACAATGTTGATGGGGTATTGGGACGCATACGCGCTGCTCGGATTTACAGTTGCAAACCCTACAACTAGCAATACTGCTAGTGTACTAATGAACATCTTCTTAACTGTCTTCATAAAAATTCCTTTCGACTAATTTACAGTTTCCTAGGAATTACACCACAGAAGAATTGGAATGTCAAGTTTTGCTCTAACTCTTTTTATTTTTTACTTAAAAGTTACTAAAACTCTCATGAACACAGAGCAGTACCTGGCCTGTGGTATAATGCTCGCATGGCAAAAGGTTTCCGCGCGTTTATGAATTCTACATTTCCGCGATTCATGGCTGCGTGTTACGCAAAAAGACAACAGCTGTTTGGTGCGCCTGCTGAGGTGAATGCGTATTCTGCGTGGGTTCAGAAAAATTACCCAACTGAGGCACAACGCAACAAATTTTTCAAGGAAATTGAGGCGTTCAACTACCGCCCACTGATCTCAGTCGTTATGCCGACCTACAACACTAATCCGCAATTCTTGCAGTGTGCAGTTTCCTCAGTTCTCGCGCAGTTTTATAACAATTTGGAGCTGATTATTGTTGATGATGCGTCACCGAACGAGGAGGTTCGCGCCGTGATTCAAAATGCAGCAGAAAAGGACAAGCGTGTGAAATACAAGTTTTTGGACAAGAACTTGCACATTGCGGGCGTGACGAATGAGGGCTTTGCGATGTCGACGGGCGAGTTCGTTGCTCTACTTGATCATGACGACGAGTTGTGGCCAAACGCGTTGTTCGAGGTTGTGAAACTGCTGAATAAGCATCAGGATGCGAATTTTATCTACACCGACGAGGACAAAATTGACGAAGTTCCTGGTCACCACTTCCACGAGTTTTTCAAACCGGACTGGAATCTTGAACTACTACGCGCAATTAACTACCCGGTGCACTTATCAGTTGTTCGTAAAACGCTTATTGACAAGTTCGGCGGGGAACGAAGTGAATTTGATGGAACACAAGATTGGGAGTTCTTCCTGCGGCTCGCACGGCACACGGATAAGGTCTACCATGTGCCCAAAGTCCTCTACTCTTGGCGCGTGCACGCACAATCTACTGCGCAATCTTTCAGCTCAAAGCCGTATCTCGTAGAGGCTCAAGAGCGTGCATTAACTGATGATCTGGCCGCTCGTGGTTTCAAGAACTTCACACTTGTGCGCGATGAAGTCAACAACGGCTGGAACACAATTTTTAAGCCGTCTGGTAATCCGCTGGTGTCGATCGTAATCCCTAGTAAAAATGCGTGTGAAATTATTGGGCGCTGTTTTGAATCTATCTTCGTAAAAACCAGTTACCAGAACTTTGAGGTAATCGTTGTTGATACCGGTTCTGACGAAAAACAGGTGCAGAAATTATATGATGAATTCGCACAAAAGCACAGCAATTTTAGAGTTGTTGAATTTGTCGAAGACCGTTTCAGTTATGCGAAGGCTTGTAATTTTGGTGCGACTCAGGCCAATGGCGAGCACCTTTTGATGCTGAACAACGATACTGAGGTGATTACTGAGAACTGGCTCGAACTACTGCTTGGCGATTCTGCGCGCGAGGAAATTGGAGCAGTTGGGGTGATGTTGCTGTATCCAGGCGAGGAGATTGTTCAACACGCGGGCATTGTTTCCGGTGTTGGCGGGTCTGCTTCAAATGCATTTTCAACCGTGAAACTACACAACCAGCCGCTCAGCATTTCTCAGCACGTACTCATTTTCAACAAACGGGAGGTTACGGCAGTTTCTGCGGCGTGCATGATGGTGAAGAAGTCCGTTTTTGATCTTGTGAACGGTTTTGATTCAGAATTTGCGATAACCTACAACGATGTTGATTTGTGCTTGCGCATCAGAAATCTCGGTATGACGAATATCTACAACCCATATGTGCGACTTGTTCATCATGAATCCATCTCATTGGGCAAACCAGAAGAAGTTAAAAAGCGCGATCTTGCTGAATTCAAAAGGGCGCAGGAATTGTTCCACTCACGGTACCCAGACTTAATAAAATACGGTGATCCATTCTTCAACATCAACTTTGACAGAACTAATCCATTCCACGTCCTGAAAAGTCAGGCGGAAGTTTTAAGAAAGTAGGTGGTGCAAAGTGAAGATTGGTATTATCTGTGCGCTAGAAGTAGAAGTGAATAATATTCTTACTGAGTGTGCGGGCGTTCAGGAGCAGAAAATTGCAGGAACTGTTTGTTATACAACAACAAGAATAGGTGCCGCAGAAGAATTAGAAGTGGTACTGATGTTGTGCGGTATGGGACTTGCAAATGCGGCTGCAGGAACTCAACTGCTGATTTCGCATTTCGGCGTGAATGCGGTTATCTTCTCGGGAATTGCTGGTAGTTTGGTGCCAGAAATTGGTATAAATTCAGTTGTAGTTGGAAAGGAACTGAAATACATTGATGCTGAAGTTGCGCTAATCGCGAAGTCTGAACCTCATGCGGAAGTTTTTCGCGCAGATGAAGAGTTGTTGACTTTGGCCCTGAAAACCGCAGAAAATCTAGACATTGAACTACAACCAGTCGTCATCATCAGTGGAAACCGCTTTATCAGTAGTCCAGACGATGTGAAGTTTATGCGCGATAAACTGGGCGCACATGCTGTTGAAATGGAGGGGGCAGCAGTCGCCCACATCTGCATGAAAAATGGCATCCCTAGTCTGATTATTCGCGCGATTAGTGACAACTGCGATACATCCTATGCAGATTTTAGTAACCAAAAGTTCAGCATTCACACATCTGCACAAAAGAGTGCGGATTTTGTGGTGAAATTGTGCGAGCAAGTGATGCACGCAGGTCTTTATCTACACTAGCAATCCACTTGTCTGGTCATTTTGCTACTTTTTTTGCAAAACTACCTCGGGCTAGTTGACATTGCGAAAACTGTATGGTACAATGAAGTTGTTTTTGAACCAGGGGGTGTGGCGCAATTGGTAGCGCATCTGCTTTGCAAGCAGAGGGTTAGGGGTTCGAGTCCCCTTACCTCCACAACCGTCAAGAAGTTATCAAGCAGAGTGCGTGGCGGTCATGTTTGGTTGCCTGCGCGCGATCGGCATTCTGAAGTCTTTGCCAAATGAGCGAGATGTCACTTTCGGACCTACTGGGCACTGCCTCCTTTTCCATTCTGCAAGTTTTACTATCTTCATGATGTCATCACCGACCTCTGAGTAGTTCTCAATGTACTGTTCAAGTTTTGCATCAAGTTCGCTGTATTCAGGTAAAATGTCCGAATCTAATTGACCAGCTTTGAGTTCTGCAGAGGGTGGTTTGGTAATTGAACTAGAAGGAATAGGGTTGATGCTTCCCTTGAACCCCAGCTCCACTAGTTCCTGATAATCAAGTCCATTTCTACGCCTCGCCAACTCCCAGACCTTCGTTTTGTACACATCTTTAATCGGTGCATATCCTCCAACCGTATCGCCATAAATTGTGGAATAACCAACCGCAAGTTCCGATTTGTTACCAGTTGTCAAAACCAAACAACCAAAGTTAGAATTGGAGTATGACATCAAGAGGTTGCCGCGTATTCGTGCCTGGATATTCTCAAGTGCAAGATTGCTGGTAAACTTTGAACTGAGCGACTTGTAGACATCAAAAACGCCATCAATTGGTTGCTCGATATACTGCATGCCCAAATTATCTGCAAGTTCAACCGCATCTGCAACAGATCCAGACGAAGAATATATTGAGGGCATGGCGATTCCAACCGCGCTACCAAGTGCATCAACTGCCATGGTTGCTACAAGTGCAGAATCAATTCCACCAGAAAGTCCAATAACAGCTGACGAAAAACCGTTGTTCAGTGCGTAGGCTCGTAGTCCCAAAACACATGCAGAATACATGTCTAATAATTCATCTGCACCTGAGTGCACTTCACGATTGAACGTGAGCGCTTCCTTGAACTTTGGATACTGCGAGACCAGCCGCGCATTTTCATCAAGAGCAAATGAGCCACCGTCAAAAACTAGTTCATCTTGCGCACCAACAAGATTTACGTAAACTACTGGTAAGCGATACTTCTTCGCCAACTTCTGAGCAATTTTCAGGCGTAGTTCGCGCTTCTGTGCGGAAAAAGGTGAAGCATTGATCACGATAATCATATCATCTGACTCCCGTACATCGAGGGGCGCATTATTCCAAATGTCCTCGCATATCGCAACTGCCGCATTTGCCGCACCCTTGAATCGAAAATCTTGACTACTATCCACAGTAAAATACCGCTTTTCGTCGAACACACCGTAGTTCGGAAGATCTCTTTTAGTATATTTGCGAACAACTTTCCCGTTTAAGACCTCAAAAAGCGCATTCTGAATTGAACTACTGTTGTCCTCTTTTTGCGCAACATTTCCGAAGAATATGTGCAGATCTGGAGCGGCTTTCCCCAACTTGAAGAGCAACTCATCTTGCGCATTTTTGGAGTCCGTTATAAACTTCTTGTAGAAAACCAAATCTTCAGTTGGGTAACCACACAAAGAAAGTTCTGGGGACACAACAACTTCCGCACCTTTCTTTTTGGCAAGAATACTAAACTTGATGATTTTCGCAGCGTTACCCTCGAAGTCCCCCGTTCGTGAATCTATCTGCGCAACTGCAACTTTTCCACACACCAGCATATTTTACAGTATACCACAACTACCTAGTTTTATGCTTGCCCCATCTTCATCACGCCATCACTCAGGTGCATTTCGCTTTGCGGAATAGGAATACAGTTGTCTTGCGCGCAGGCGCAAGTTTTAACGGAATTTCACGAAGTAATTGTGTGCAGCAAGTTTAGCGGTCTTTTGCTTCGCAAAAGGCAAATAATTGTGTTTGTTCACAAACTCCACTGTTTTTTTTGCGCAGGTGCACAGGTTGATCGCATTCTGCGGAGCAGAATACTGTTCTTCTACATCAACACCTGAAGTGATCCCCCTGATCTCCCAATTACTACTCATGTTCAAATCTGCACCAATCACTGCTTGCGGTCCAGCTGCAACCACACGTCCAACGACCTTCCACTCCTGATTTAGCGAAGTCCTCGGCGGAAAGTTGCTGCTAATAACGCATGATCTTCATCACCTGTGTAGTAATGGGAAAGTGGTACGCGTAAATCCGTAGATTGCGCAACGCGCCATATAACTCAATTGATACACCGCTGCTTCGTGCGAGCCGAGAACTATCCTTGAGCAAGCCATCCGAAATGTCCATCATCGCAGGTGCACTATTTTGTGCAGCCCAAATTCCTTGTTCATAGTGCGGTTCTGGACATTTATAAATTTCTACCGCCCGCTTTAAGTCAACCGCATCGAAAATTTCTAGATCACTATTATTTGTAGATTTTAGCACTTCTAGTCCTATTGTGCTCGTGTCCAGTTCTCCGCAAAGTGCAACTCATCATCAACTCTTGCACCTTTTCTAGTAACTGCATCTCGTCCATCAAATGCGCCAATACCGCAGGGCTGACAACGGACTTGTGCTGATCTCTGGACAGGTCTCCGCCACCACCAACAAACAGCCACATGGTTCTTCTTCGCCGTATTTGCTAGTTCCTGTTGCGAAAACCTCCAACCACTGGTACGTGCACCGCTCAGGCACTCCGAGAGACACAACTAGTACAATCCCTCTGGCTCCTTGTACGGCTCTATATCTGCGAAGTTTTGTGCAAATACTCGTTTAGCAATTTGAGCAGCAGTAGACCACTGAGTCTTAAAATGAACACCCTCAATCAAAATATCAGTTGAAACAACAAAGCGCTTGTCGTCAGAGGACGCACTAGCGAACAACACTGCGTAATCATCACCTATATCCAGTAAAGTTTCATCATTATGCGTCACACGAAAAATCGCTCCTAAACGACGGATAATTTCGTCTTTTTCTGGCATTTTTCTACTACTTTTACTAAGTCAGACACGTATTATTATAGCACATTACGGTTCTCAAGAGCTCGCATGTGCATCCCCGAGTGCAACACCAGTGTTAATGGTTGTTACAAAAGAGATGGAGCGTTTCGGACTTGAAAAACGGTCATCAGAGAAAATGATGATTGCTGGATTGTTCAGAACTAAAGGTGAAGAAATGAACCGCTTACCCGGTCAACCCAATACTTGATACGCTATACGCAGAAGCAGGCGGCGATCCATCAACTGTGAGCGGTATAACATATAAAAAACCGCTTGTCAAGTATTTTTACACCAGTTTCCCCCTACTACTACCAGTTTATAGCATATTGTTGCACTTTTGTTGAAGATTTTGAGTTCATCTGTAATGTTCTACACAAGATCACAAATAACAAGTACTCACGATTCGTCACATTTCTAGTCATCCACTCAGTACCCGCACACAATTTGCGTGCGGAGCACTCCTTTTACCTGCGGGTGCAAGTTGTTCGTATTCCGCGGCTTTGCGGAATGCGAATGAACCACGCACACGCACAAGACAAAGGAGTTTGCTTTTGCAAACGCAGTCATTTGCCTTTGCGTAGCAAAAGACCCATAAACCCCACTCAACCAACCAGTTAAAGTCAAAACCCCACAAAATTTAACATTCATTTAATATTTTCTGACAACTATTTGCTAAATTAAGTGCTTATAGTATTAGCTA